>CAXBHV010001632.1:0-1988 GCA_963974855.1 uncultured Rhodopirellula sp.
CGTCGAAGTGCCGCCTCAGACCGAACCGGAAATGACTCCCGAACAAGAAGCCGAGTATGCCAAGGCGATGAGAGATTCGATGAAGTAAGACGGCGGTTTGCCCTCAACGGATTTGGCAAGATTCGCCGTGAAGCATCGCCGGCTCAATCCTTTGCCGAGAAAATATCCGTTTCCGGAACTTGCAGTTGCATCTGAAGGTCTCGAAGTCGTTGCATTCGCGCAATTTTCGCGCATAGGCGGAGATTTAGCGAAAAAGATGGCCTGGCAATTCAAGGCGAATTTCCTGGCAAAATCGAGTAAATCGGCTAGTCAAATCCCTAATGGAGCGTTTTTTTGCCGAACAGGCGGTTTTGCAGAGATTTACTTGCCATAACTGGCGAGTTATTGTTATTGTCGGCCAGAAGATGGGCGAGGTCGGATTATTCATTCGTGATTTGCATTGCGAAAGGTCGTCGATCTGCGGCCGCTACATTTTGTTTACACATCTTTCTTTTTGGAGCTTCGAATGTTGAGTAGAAAGACTCGGACCAGTGCATTTACACTGGTTGAATTATTGGTGGTGATCGCCATCATTGGAGTTTTGGTTGGCCTTTTGTTGCCCGCCGTTCAAGCAGCTCGTGAAGCTGCTCGCCGCATGAGTTGTAGTAACAACTTCAAGCAAATCGGCTTGGCGATGCACAACTACCATGCGGCCTACAACCAGTTACCGATTCACGGTGGCGGAACCGGGTTAGGACTCGCAGGGGCTGGGACTGGCTGGTGGCAAGCGTCGAACAGCTCGAACAAGTTAAACCTGAACGCGATGGTTGGCATGACGCCGTTCTTCGAACAGCAAGCCTTGTGGGAGCAGATTTCGAATCCCGATACCAAAACGGTATCCGGTGCCGCGCCGCCAACCGACACAGGCACCCCAGGTGCTTGGCCAGCGATGGGGCCGAGCCCCAAGTCGTTTTCAACCAGTCCTGGGTACATTCCCTGGTCGACCGAAATCTCAAATATTCGCTGCCCGAGCGACCCCGGAACTGGATTGCCAGGGTTGGGACGAACGAATTACGGTATGTGTGTCGGTGATTCCTTCAGCGGGCAACGGCACAATCTGATGAACCTGGGTGCGGCGAGTGGAAGTGGGCCAGCATTTGGCCCCCATACCAACGGTGGTACTGTTGCCAGCGCCAAGTCGACCAACCGCGGAATGTTTCAGCTGTATGCCAACAGTAAGTTTCGCGATGTGCTAGATGGATTGTCCAATACCGTCGCGATGGGAGAAATCGTTTCTGACTTGGGCGACCGCGATAAGCGTTCCTCCTACTCGTCACACCCTGCCGGTCCAGCTTCTAACGTTGAAAACAATCCTTCATGGTGCGTCGACGTAGCTAACGAGATCGATCCTCAACGGCCACAGTTTTGGTGCCCGCAGACCGGTGGTGTTGGCTGTACTGCTCCGCCATCGCTTGTATCCAATGGCATCGATAGCCGTGGTATGAAATGGGCAGCAGCGTTGCGTTCTGGAATATCCGACGTCTATACCGTACGACCGCCGAACAGCGAATTGTGCATCGGTCAATGGGCGGATAACGCTGGCAACTTCTCGCCTAGTAGCCGTCACCAAGGTGGCGTTCATGTGTTGATGGGCGACGGTGCGGTGAAATTCATTACCGACTCGATCGAATCCGGTAGTCAAACTGCTCCAATGATCTGGAATAACAACAATCCTGGTTCGAAGAGCCCTTATGGGTTATGGGGCGCGCTTGGCACGCGTGCTTCGAAAGAAGTTATCGACACGAACTTCTAAGCAGGTCGTCAATTTCTAGTTTGAATGCGAGATTGAACCTCGCCCGCAAATTGCGGGCGAGGTTTATTTTATAAGTCCGTGACCCCGACAGGTTCTTACTCAGGACGGACTCGAATCCAATGGTCGTGAAAGATCATTCCCTGCTCGAATCGCACCGGAGGCATGTGGCACTCGATGCATCCGTCTCGCGGCGATA
>CAXBHV010001633.1:0-1988 GCA_963974855.1 uncultured Rhodopirellula sp.
TATCCCCAATATCGGCCCGTTGTTGGCCGCGGTCCCCCAAGTTCTATTGGCGTTGAATGTGGGAACCGAGACCGCAATCTATGTGATTGTTTTCAATCTCGCTCTGCAAGGTATCGAGAGCTATCTGATCACGCCGATGATCCAGCGACACGAGGTGACACTGCCTCCGATTTTGACGATCGCCGCTCAACTATGGATGGGCATCATTGTGGGAGTAATCGGAATCATGATGGCCGCGCCCCTGGTGGTCGTACTGATGGTGCTGATTCAGATGCTATACATCCACGATCGCCTGGGTGATCCCAATCCCGGCGAGTTAACGTCAGACTAGGCCGTCATCGCGACCTGACCGTAGTGGACGAGGCAACGAGTCCCGGCAGCATCGGTAGTGGACGAGACAACGAGTCCTTGCAGATAACGGCGGGGAATCGTTTCGGGAGACGGGCGGGGACTCGTGGCCTCGTCCACTACGGGAGATTGCGTTGCGACTGGGAACACGTATCTAATTCGCCGATGCTGTCACTGTTTGCTTGACGTGCGCGAGCACTTGATCAAAGAAGGCCTTCTGAATATGCGTTGGAGCTGCGTGCCCCATGTGCGGTTCATTGATCATTTTTTTATCGCCTTGCAATGCGTTGTAGGCGGCGTAACAGCTTGATGGCGGACATACCCCATCAATGAAGCCGACGCTCATGATCGCTGCGGCGCGACATCGCGAAGCAAAGTTCACAGCGTCCACGTACCGCGAGGCTTCCAGTACCTTTGCGTCGGGTTTGCCATCCTCGGTGTTGGGAACCAACTTGGGCCATCCGTTGACTCGTCCTACGACGACGCCGGTGTGATCGCAAATTGCGGGCACGCCCGGAGCGATCATCGTTACGCGTGAGTCCAATCCGCCAGCAACAAGCGATTGTCCTCCTCCTTGGCTGTGTCCGATCACGACGACATCACGACCGTTCCATTGCGGTTGCGAAGTTAGGAAATCGATCGCACGCACCAGACGCAAATACATACCCCGAAAATAACTGGTGTCGCGATCCTCGCGTCCGTCATAGCGATAGCTCTTCAGCGGCCCGCCACTCATCTCGGCGTAAAACGCATTGGGCTTTCCATTGGGAATGCCATGAGCGTTGATGTCCATCGACAACATGCCTGCGTTCGCGCCCTTGACCGCGTTTCCTAAACTCGAGCTGCGGACGCCAGCGCCGTGCACCCACAGAATCGCTGGCAAACTTTTCGACTTGGACTGTTTCGGTTTGGCAAAGTATCCCGACACCGGGGCACCGCCCAGACATGGCACTTGAACGTCAAAACACTCAATCGATTCATCGTTGTGCTCGACCGCGGTTAGGGTCGCATCGGCCGGAATCTCAGCAAGCAGCCGTTTTTGCTCGTCCCAATAAGCGTCAAAATCATCCGGCACCGGCAGGCTCGGCTCAATCTGAAGCACCGAGAATCCAGCTCCCACCGCGGCTTTGATCGATTTTCCTTCGTTCGGTTTGTAAGTCACGGTGCAGCGCAGAAATCCAGGCTTCACGCCCTTCACCACAACGCGAGCGGGTGAGTCGCTGAGTGACAACTCGCCTTCGGGCAATCCAGCTGCTTTCCCGCTTTTAAGAAAATCATCGACGACGTAACTCACCGAGCCTTGTTCGACTCTTTGACCGTCCTTTTCCAAGGTGACAACGAAGCCGGCCTCGTCGCCGACGTCGTAGAGAGCGTCATCGTGGTCCGTAACGACACTCAGCGAGAACGTCTCGGCTGCGGCAGCAACTCCGCCAAGCAAAGACAGAGGGACACAAGCGAGGAAGAAAAAATTGCGGCAGACGCCGTTCGAGAGTGGAGGCATCGGGATTTTCTTTCGTGGTAGGGAGGGAAGGGAGGAAGAGGCTGGAGGGGGGGCTAGCCGATTTCGGTGCCCTAGGGCGTGGTCGTTGTGCGTATCGCCCCACGGCATTGCGGATGGCGTTAAAGTATAGTGGAGTTCG
>CAXBHV010001634.1:0-1986 GCA_963974855.1 uncultured Rhodopirellula sp.
CTGAACTATTTAATCACGTATCTCAGAGGTTGCTCCTAGTGCGGAGAGTCCAATGAATTCCACGCGAGTGACATGTCCCATTCATAGGGGGACCTGCAAGGTTTCGAGCGGAGGTGAAGAAAAAGGTGAGCGGTCTAATTAGCTGTAAGGGCAAACTTGCGTGGACGGCCGCGCTTTTTCTAATTGGATTGCAACTTAAACATTTGCGAGGTCGACTCGCACTAGCTCAAGTCATTCAAGGGCTGTGTTGGACCGATCGCTCGGCGAAGCTGCTCTTACTCATTCCCACTGAACGGTCGATCGACTCAATCCTCCGACCTCGGTACTTGGCAAGCTGCCATACAGCTCCTGAATACAAAGTTTGACCCCGGCGGAGCCATTTCCCGCCTCAATGCGATGCGTTAACCGATCCAACAAAGTTCAGGTCAGGCGATCGTCCCCCGCAGACGGCTGTGGCCACTGAGCGATCGGAAAGTTCCAGTGGTGCCGCTCACTTATTCATAGCAGAAACTAAGAACTCCAAATAAGTGTTCCGCGGCCATTCGTTCAGTCGGTAAGTAAACAAGTTCATCGACCACATGGTAGCTTCCCCGCTTCCCGCAACACAATCTCAGTCGTGAATATCGCCAGCATTTGCCGAGGGATCCCACAGCACCTTGGCGGCAGCCGAGGCGATCTGATCCATTCCCAGCAACTCGCCGCCGTCGTTGTTCGACTTTACACCGACATCCAACGTGTTGCACTTGACGGTACGGCTTCCACCGCCAGTCTTCACGTGAAATACCACCGTCAGTCCTGAGTAAAGACTAATTCCAGTTCCGCCAGTCGTCGGCATTGCGGACACGCCAACGAGATACGAGGGCTGCAGGTCGAAAGAAGTTCCTATTGCCTGAGTTACAACCGACACCTGTGCCCCGGTGTCAACCAACCATTCGATCAGTACCGACATGGGATTTTGGCTGATGGTTCCCTCCAGCTGGCCGATATGATACGGACGTTGATCGGTGACAGGTTGCGAGGATACATGGTGAGAGGGTGGACCGTACAAATTACTCATGACTTGTTACGCCAAAATAATGTGATCAGAACAAACTGGCTCGAAATAAACCAACCGTTGCGGACGATCTCTTTTGACCTGATCAACCAAATCTCGCACGGTTCGGCCGACGAATTGTTGGTCCGCCGCGTAACCAACGACGAGACCACGGTATCGGCGCTTGATGCGGCTCCGCTCATTGTCGAACAGTTGTTTCTGATGGAGCAAATCTTCACGTTGAAAAAGATCCATTCGACCAGAGTTGACTTCATCAGTCAGCCACTGTCGAAATTCGGCATCCGTCATTTTCTACTCCCTTGGTTTCTCTGAGAATCTGAGCGCGCCGTGAGAGCACGGTCAATCGTATTGACGCAGTCTCAAAAGTCATCCCACGAACAACTGATAGATGGTTTACGTTAGTCTTCTATCTCTTGCTTCCACGCGATGCAGACTGCTTCGTGCGAGCCTGCGGCAAACCTCTTGGCGATTAAGGTGGCGATGACCACGATAATTGCAGGCAACCACGCGAATTTAGCGATCAGAATCCCGGTCAAGACAATTGCCACTTTTTCGGCCCCTCCGGCGATTGCACCCTTGACTTTCTCGAAATCAGGGTCCTCCGGATTGCAAATCAAACTGAACATCTGCTGGTTGAATCGATTCAGAAACGCACGAGCCGCGTTACGAAGAAAATCTATCGGCCCAGCCAGTTCTGCTGAATCGATATCAATGGACATAGCCGAGGCAGCAGAAAGGCTATCCGTTACACCTGCATCAACCTCCGCTTCATTGATCTTCAACCGACGCCCTAGTTCCAATTCGAGATCGCTATCGGTGAGTTTCAGCAGATCCTTGACTGACTGTTCCATTTCCTGGTTAATACTCATTTTTTCCCTTTCAGACACGAGGCAATAAGAATTGTCATTGAATTGATGCTTACACTAGGTCAA
>CAXBHV010001635.1:0-1985 GCA_963974855.1 uncultured Rhodopirellula sp.
GGCCGCCACCCTCGCTTGATGGAATCACGCCAAGTTCAAGCAGTGAGTCGTCTCCGTCGCATGATCATGCGGGTCACGACCATGACCACGCGGGCCATAATCATGCTCACTAAGCAGTTGCGTTTCGTAGTTACGCTCGCCAGAGCGTGGATTGTTCGCGTCCAATGCGAATCACCACCTTCTGGCGAAGGTAGCTACTAGAAAATCGTTCATGGCGTTAGGCATCACGAATGCACTTAGTGACCGAGCGTCCAGACTAGGGCCAACAGCATCAGCGTGAACAACAGGATCGTCATCCGTCCGGCCCATCGCTGGCCAATCGTGAACGCACGGTCCACTCGCATACCACGCGCGTACAGCACAAACGACGATCCAATCATGATCGTCAACACGTTCACCGAAACCAGCAACACGGGGCCAAAGATCGGTGTCCCCTGGCCGCTATGCCAGATTGGGCTATCGGCCCCCTGGGTCATGCGAAAGGCAAGCTGCAGTCCGGCTGTCGAAATCGGCGGCACCAATGCGGCTGCAATCGCGGCGCCGGCCAGTGCGGAGGAAAGATGACTGCGAGTCCGCGCGTACGAGGCCGCCATTCCGCCGACCAATCCCACACAAAAATCTAAGGCCGAAGGTTTGCAGCGAGCCCACATCTCGGGGGTAACCTCAGGCTCTTGCAGCAGTACCACAAGACAACCAAACAGAAAACTGGACATCAACGCGCCAACAAACCCGATCACAATCGCATTGGATGCCGACTGGAAAAGCGGCCGGTTGCCGTGAGTGAGTGCCAGTCCCGCGCCCATAATCGGGGTCATCAATGGGGCAATCAACATCGCTCCGATAATCACCGCCGCTGAATCTTGCAGCAACCCAAAGGCAGCCAGCATGGCGGATGCCGAGATCAAACCCAGGAATTCCCAGCTCGGCTGCGAGCCTTCGGTTAACGACTGTGATAACTCAACACGTTGCTCTCGCGTTACCGGTTCGGCAACATGGGTTGCCCAGTACCGTAATCGAGAAGCAAGCGATTGGGTAAATGTCTCGCCTTTGCTGATCAAGGCAATCGACGCCTTAGTCGATTCCTTCAGCAGCGCGCGAGCAGCGGCGTACCGTGCTTCCTCACCCGGCGTTCGACCGTAGACGATCCAAACTAAATCCCCTGGTTCGCAGCGTTCGGTTTCCAACCGAACGCCTTCCAGTTCCAGCCATTTTGGGTCGTCGGAATCGCTCGAGGGACCGTTTTCCAACAGCGGTGAGCGGGCGGGATACCCAAGCAGTCGCTGCGAGATCCGCTGCGTTTCCGCTTGCGTTTGAACATCAAAATCAAAGACATGCGTTGATGACCTTGGCGGTGCCGCGTTGGCGCGAAGCCACAGCGTCTTGACCGGCGAACGCTCGAACAGGGATCGCTGCAGCTGTTCATCGTGTGCTTCTTTGACAATCAGCACCAACGATGACTTTTTGACTCGGATATGATTCAGGACCGAATCGATATCTTCGTCGACCAATTCGATTGTCTTGATCGACGACGACGCCTGCAGCGCTTTGCGAGCCTGTTCGGCAAGTGCATTCCGGTCCTGGCCCAACACGACCACGACGATTTCGGCATCGATCGAATTGGCAATCGTCTCGGCCCAAGGAGTCCCCTCGGTCAACTGACGCTGCGAACTCACGAAGAAATAGAGCGACATGTTGACGGGGCGGCTTACTTGGGAATGACGCGAGTCTCGTGGTTAGCTGGATAACCCGTTCATCGTTCCGGTGCTCGTGGCAAATTGGTCGGTTTCCATGCCGAGATTTTGCAGCATCGAAACGAACAGGTTTGGCAAAGGGTAATTGTTCTTGCGATCAAACGCGAGGTGTTGTCCATGGCGAAAACCACCGCCGGCCAGTAGCACGGGCATATTGCGGTTGTCGTGATTGGACGCGTTGCCCAGGTTGCTGGTCAAAAAGACCGTGGTCAGATCCAACAGCGACGTGCCCGA
>CAXBHV010001636.1:0-1984 GCA_963974855.1 uncultured Rhodopirellula sp.
ATCGATTCACTGTGCAAGTGGTAGTGAAGTGTGGGGGGCAGGATGTTGTCAAAGAACCTGGCTCAATCGGGTTGGTTGAGTGAGCCGCTCGTACATCGGCGGGCTGGCTTTTCCTCGGTTTGCTTTGAATTGTCGGGTCTATTGTTCCCTCCGTATCTCTTGATCTGCGGACTCAAAGATCCGCTACTTCGGCCCAAAGGGCCATCCGTTTGCCTAGCCCAGGCCAACGGCCTGGGATTTCTTCTGGTTGGGTTTTCAAGAACGATCACCATCGCACAGCTTGTAGAGAATGTAAAAACCGAAACCTCCAAGTGGGCGAAAACCGCCGAAGGTGGCTCGTCTTTGTTCTCATGGCAATCTGGCTACGGGATATTTTCAGTCAGCCATTCCAAACGCGGTGAGGTCGACGCCTACATACGAGGGCAGAACAAACATCACGAAAAGGTTTCGTTCAAGGATGAGTTTCGAGCCATTTGTAAACGGCATGAAATAGAAATTGATGAACGATATGTTTGGGACTGAGAGCAAACGGTCGGGCCGTTGGCCCTAACTGCAACCTTGGGTTTCGTTTTCCCAGGCCGTTGGCCTGGGCTAGGTAAATTGCTGGGCCTTTGGCCCGAAAACAGATGAGAACTATTGAGGGTTAGATCAATTTTTAGGAAGATAGCTCTGTTAAGCAGCACGATTTTGCTGGCCGAAAACCGACAGGTTTTCGCATCTTGAAATTCCGTTGCATCCTTCTCTACGACTCGAGTTCGTCGATTCGTTTTTCCAATTGATCGATACGCTCGTTCACCGATTCGAGTCTGGCGATCAACGCATCGACTGCGGTGTTGCTTGCCTTTGCCGGCGACGGTGAAGGCGATGCGTCGGATGCAGCCGCTTGTTTTTCCAACCGAGCTTCGAGGTACTGGCGTTCCTCAGGCGGATACAACTTGTGCGTGAACGTTTGGCCGCGTCCCGGAGGCGAGAGCGCTTCGACGAGGTCCTTTGCGATTAATGAGTCGACGACTTCTTGAGTCGCTTTCAAGTCCTCCATGGCATACATCCGCGAAGCTCGCGTGCGAATTTCGCCCAGGGTTTGTGGTCCTCGAAGCAGCAGTTCTGTCATCACGGCGGCACCCGGACTATCGACATCGAACCATTCGTACGCTGCGTGACGATATTTCGTCGCTCGGCCGCTGCCTTGGATTTCACGAGCTGCACCGACACGCTTTAGCTCGTCTAAGGCCGTCAGGACATCGTCCTCGTCCAATTGCAATTGAGGCGAACGATTCGATTTTTGGTTGCTGCCGCTGATCAGTCCCGACATCGTTAACGGGTAACTGTCGGGGGTCGTTTTGGCCTTTTCCACTAGCACCCCCAAGACACGGCGGGCGTTACGTGAAAGGGCGACCGGTTTGGGCTTCTCTTCACTCGTTTCGTCGGACATGGGTAAAACCGCCTGCGCATGTTGGATGATAAAAAGGGTGATGCACCGCTATCTTGGCGTTCCAATGGGCGGTTAAGCAACTCCCCCTCTTTCAACAAGTGGGGCAAAGATTAGCTATCATGTAGCGCAATCCTCCGCGGACGACGTCGCGAATCATTGACTCGTGGCCCTCCCTTCGCCTTTCCCCCCCACGCCAGGCTTCGTTGACGATGAAACGACTGCTTTCCTATTTATCGCTCGCTCTGCTCAGTATGATCCCGTCGCTCAGCGTTGCCGCAGAGCGTCCCAATATCGTGATGGCGTTTGCCGATGATTGGGGGTGCCACGCTAGTGCGTATGGCAAGTTGAATCCTGGTGGACTGGATGATCTCGTCGCGACACCCCATTTTGATTCGGTTGCCGAGCAAGGGGTGTTGTTCACGCGAGCGTTTGTTAGTGCGCCCTCGTGTACGCCGTGTCGCAGTTCGTTGTTGTCGGGCCAACATTTTTGGCGATGTGGTTCGGCGTCGATCCTGCAAGGTGCCGAGTGGGATTTTGATATTCCCTCGTACC
>CAXBHV010001637.1:0-1984 GCA_963974855.1 uncultured Rhodopirellula sp.
AGCGAGGATGCCGTGGCCCGAGAGTCAACGCGATTGTGGTGTGCCGCCGTCACGGGGGCTCAAACGACATTGGATCCGAAACAGATGAAAGAGTGGACTCCCAACAGCCGCTATGGCGGGCATGCGTTCGGTTTTCATGGCGATCCCGCAAACAAGTTGTCTGCGTTCGATCAGTTCCTTGCCAAACGTGATACCATCTTGCCATGGATTGCCGAGTATTCGCCGTATGCACTGGTCAGCTCCGATGATTCCCCGGTTTACCTCAGCTATTCGGCTCCTCCGGCACTCGGCCAAAACCAGAAAGATCCAACGCATACCGCAAACTTTGGCGTGAAATTGCAAGAGCATTGCGAAGAAGCAGGCGTCGATTGCGATTTGGTCTATCCTGGTGCAGAGAACGTCGAGCACGAAACAACAACGGACTACCTGATTTGGAAATTGAAGTCCTAAATGTGGGATAGGCTTCCAGCCTGTCATCAAACCACAACCATCCGAAACTCTTCGCGAGTTTCGCTACGAAATGACCTCGCTCCCCGAACGGAATGTAGTGGGGTGCCGCACGACAGGCTGGAAGCCTATCCCACATTGAAAGCTTCACATGAAAAACTTGTTTTTGTTCACTGCGATCTGTTTGCTTTCGGTGTCAGCATCTCTCGCGGCGGAACCAGCCAAACCACCGATCAAGGTATTTATCCTGGTGGGGCAATCCAATATGGAAGGCCACGCCAAAGTCGAGACGTTCGACTACATCGGAGACGATCCCGTAACGCTGCCGTTACTGAAGAAAATGCGAGACGACGACGGCAACCCGCGTGTCTGCGAAGGAGCATGGATTTCCTATCTGACGGGGCGAGGAGACGATAACGGCGAAGGGTTTGGCAAGCTGACGGCGGGCTATGGATCACGATCCAACCCAAAAGAAGACGGAGGCAAAATCGGTCCCGAGTTCACTTTCGGTTTGAAGATGGACGAGGTCTACGATCAACCGGTGCTGATTATCAAGACCGCATGGGGCGGCAAGTCGCTGTATTACGATTTCCGTCCTCCGAGTGCCGGAGTCTATCCACGAACCGAGCAAGACATCGCGCGAGACCGCAATCCGGAAAGCGGTTCAGGGCACTATTACCGATTGATGATCGATCATGTGAAACACGTGCTGAGCGACATCGGGCGAGTTTGTCCGGCGTACGACGAGAAGCAAGGCTACGAGATTGCTGGTTTTGTTTGGTTCCAAGGATTCAACGACATGGTCAACCGTGACGTCTATCCGCCGTTGCCAAAGGATAGTCCCGAGAACCGGTTTTCCAAGTACAGCGACTGGATGGCGGACTTCATTCGCGATGTACGCAGTGACCTTGACGCGCCAAAGATGCCGTTTGTGATCGGCGTGATGGGCGTCAGCGGTGAGCAAGCGAATGAGGACAATTTGAAGTTCCGCGAAGCCATGGCGGCACCGGCATCGCTCGCTGAATTTCGCGGCAATGTCATCGCGGTGCCAACCTCGCCATTCTGGGACGAGCCGCTCGCGGCGATTCAGGAGAAATACGAATCGGTGCGTCAGATGAGTTATTTGCTGCGAACCAAAAACAAGAACCATGCCAACGCAGATGGTTCGATGAGCGAGCAAGAGCAACGCGAGTATTTGAAGAAGTTCGAGTCCGAATTGGTCAGCCCTGCGGAAGTCGCGATGCGACAACGGGGCGCCTCCAATGCAGGTTACCACTACCTCGGTTGTGCGAAAACGTTCGCCGAAATGGGAGTCGCCTTCGCCGACGCAATCATACAGATGACCGACAAAAAGCCGTAGTATTCACTATAATTCATTGTCGTTTTTCGCTCCGCGAAAAAAACGTCGCCCGTAGCTCACCCGCAACCCGTCCTGCCCTCAACCGCTTGGTGCGCCCCCCGAGGGCTAGCGACTACTGCAGCTACCTCTCCACCGACGAAGTCGGGGGAGAGGTCGAGCACGCCCTTTAGGCGTTGC
>CAXBHV010001638.1:0-1980 GCA_963974855.1 uncultured Rhodopirellula sp.
ATGGAGCTGGACATTGCGCCCGACGGACGAATCTTTTTGATTGAGTTGGGCGGCGTTCTAAAACGGATCGATCCGAAGTCGGGTAACGTCGATGTGGTGGGTGAACTGAGTGTGACCACGGCTCAGGAGAACGGACTGATCGGCTTGGCACTCGATCCCAATTTTGCCGAAAATAACTGGGTTTACCTGCAATATTCGCCGCCGGATTTCTCTGGCCAGCGGATTAGTCGGTTCACGATCGTTGAGAACCACTTGGACATGCAGAGCGAGAAACAGCTTTTCTCGTACGAAGAACAACGACGCGAGTGTTGTCACCACGCGGGATCTATGGAGTTTGGGCCCGACGGAAATCTGTATATCGGAACCGGCGACAACACCAATCCCTTTAACGATTCCAACGGATACGCACCGATTGACCAGCGGCCCGATCGTGAGCCCTGGGATGCGCAGCGATCTGCGGGGAACACGAAAAGCTATAATGGCAAAGTGTTGCGGATTCACCCCGAAGCGGATGGTACTTACACCATCCCCGACGGCAATCTGTTTCCCAAAGACGGCACGATCGGGCATCCCGAGATCTACGTGATGGGGTGTCGCAACCCTTGGCGAATTAGTGTCGACTCCCAAACCGGCTATCTGTACTGGGGCGACGTTGGTCCCGATGCTGGCGGCGAAAGTGATCGTGGCCCGCGAGGTTACGACGAAGTCAATCAAGCTCGTACGGCCGGCAACTATGGCTGGCCCTATTTCATCGGCAACAACGCAGCGTATTCGATCGTCGACTTTGTCACGGGATCGATCGGCCCGCCCCAAGATCCTGCACATCCGATCAACGAATCGATTAACAACACCGGTGCAAAAGAGCTGCCGCCCGCTAAACCGGCGATGATCTATTATCCCGCCGCCGACACCGATGTTTTTCCCGAAGTTGGCAGCGGAGGACGAACGGCATGCGCCGGTCCCGTTTATTACTTCGACGAAAACAACCCATCCAAAACAAAATTTCCGTCCGCATATAACCGAACCTTGTTTGCGTACGAGTGGTCGCGTCACTGGATCATCGCCGTACACCTGGATGAAGACTCCAACGTCCAGCGGCTTGAACCGTTTATGCCTGACACAAAATTCGCTCGTCCAATCGATCTGCAATTCAGCGCCGATGGTGCCTTGTATGTGATCGAATATGGCGAGACTTGGGGTGTGAATCCCGATGCACGCTTGGTACGCATAGACTACGTTCGCGGCAATCGTGCTCCGGTCGCTGTGGCCAGCGTCAAAAATAGTGTTGGACGTGAACCGATCGAAACCCACTTTTTCGCTGACGAGTCGTTTGACAAAGACGGGGACGCGATGAGCTACCGATGGACCGCCGTCCGCAGTAGTACCGAAGGGGCCAAACACGTTGTCATTGGTGATCAATCCGTTGTCGCACATTCGTTTTCAGAACCGGGTGTCTATACGATTGAGTTAGAAGTAAGTGACCCTGCGGGCGCCGCGAGCGTCACGTCGCTGCCGGTGATCGTCGGGAATTCGCGACCGAAAGTCGAATTCCTTAGCCCAGCTGAGGGTGATTTCTTCACGCCTGGACAACCGATTCGATTCAGTCTTGTCGTTCGCGATCAGGAAGATGGTACCAGCGACTTTGACGAGGCTGAAGAATTGGAGATCGATCCGATCGATTCCACCGCCGCATCGCGTTTGTTCGTCGAAGCCGTCCCGGTTGCCTCCGACAACGACGGGGCGGGCGAGAATGTGCCGCCAGGCTTGGCGATGATTCGCAAAAGTGACTGTTTAAATTGCCACGCCGCAAACCGATTATTGGTTGGCCCGGCCTTTGTCGAGATCGCCAAAAAGTACAAGGACCAACCGCACCAACTCGAACTGTCAATCAAACGGGTCATGGAAGGCTCAACCGGTGTGTGGGGCAAAGTCGCGATGTTACCGCATTCGCAGCACACACCCGCCGAAGTCCAGCAAATG
>CAXBHV010001639.1:0-1977 GCA_963974855.1 uncultured Rhodopirellula sp.
GTGAGTGACAGAGGCCGATTCGGCGGTGACGGCCGCCAGCGACGCGAACAGCAGCACAAATGGAACGGCGATTCCATCGTTCAGTCCACTTTCAACATTTAGTGCTTGTCGAATTCGCTGCGGCACACGAGGGCTACTCACGACGGCTTGGCCGAGTGCCGCGTCGGTCGGGGCTAAAATCGCCGCCAACAAAGCCGCCTCCCAAACCGTAAAATCTGGGAAGATCCACCATGCGGCGAGCATGCCCAACGCGATCGTCAGCGGCATGCCAATGCTGAGCAAACGGACGGGATATCCAAGCTCGCGAGTCAACACGCGAACATCGATCCGCGAGGCATCGGTAAACAACAAGATGACGAGCGTCAGTTCGGCTACTTTCTCGATCAGTTTCGCGAGGTCTAGTTCCACCGACATTGTTAGAACTTCCGACAACACGACTCCGACGGCGACAAAACAAAGCGGCGCGGTGAGCGGCGTTTTTGGAATGACTGCTGAGATAAGTGCATAAAACAGCACCACAAAGGCCGACACGAGTAACAGATGTTCCATGAAAGGTCTTAGCTGGGGAAAACGGACGCTTCGATGCTCTGCGGGGCAAGCAATCTGCGAAGCAAGGAGCCTCGTGGATTCTAATGCTACCAATGATTAGTTCTATTCAAGATCGTCCTAAATTCGACAGTTCCATCGCTGCGAACGAAAACTCGTGAAAATTTTGTAAGGCGACGGACTTTCTTTCGTCTGCGGTGTGTATAAAACCCACCACACTCTGTTTCAATCACGGATGGCTAAGGAATCTCTCATGATCCACACTCTCACCAAAACACTCGCAGCTGCCTTGTTCGTCACTCTGATCGGTGGATTACGGGTTTATGCGGGCTCGCCGATCTACGTCGGAACACAGGTTTCATCGCATTTGTCGATGGACCGCATTGATCATTCCGCGTGGGACTCGCTGCTTCGCAAGTACGTCGACGCAAACGGGATGGTGAATTACAAGGCACTCAAAGCCTCGGGCAGTGACGTCCAGGCGTTGAATCAGTACTTGAAACAATTGTCGGTCGCCGGGGTGACTGCTCCAGCGTCCACGGATGCAACGCTCGCGTTTTGGATCAACGCCTACAACGCGGTAACGGTCCACGGCATTCTGCGAGAATATCCCACGACAAGCATTCGCAATCACACCGCCAAATTGTGGGGATACAACATTTGGAAAGACTTGCAGTTGTATGTTGGTGGCAAACCCTATTCGTTGGAGCAAATTGAACATGAAGTGCTGCGAAAAATGGGAGAGCCACGCATCCACTTTGCGATCGTTTGTGCCTCGATCGGTTGCCCTCGCTTGCTGAACGAAGCGTATGTTGCCGATCGCGCTGAACAGCAACTGGAACTCAATGCAAAAGATTTTTTTGCTCGCACCCAGAACTTTCAATACGACGTGGCTCAGCGTCGAATGCAGCTCTCTGCAATCCTAAATTGGTTTGGCGAGGATTTTGGCAGCAATCAAGCTGCCGTGCTACAGCGGATTGCGCCATGGTTGCCCAGCGACGCTGCTCGCGATGCCGCGCTGCAAAACGCAGTCTCGGTCAGCTATCTGGACTACAACTGGAAGCTTAATGGCAAGTAAGCATCTCCCTGCTCTTTCACTCCCTCGCGATTGATATGGATCTGGTTGCGGGCACGTTGGTATGCTCCGCAGACTGCCAGACTCACGAATAAAGTTCGCTTTTCGAGGGTTCCCCGGTCGCCATTTTCCGTAAAAAACGTCTCTCTCGCGAATAGGTTCATGAAGATCGCACTTGCATTCTCGGGAGGTGGCGTCCGTGCGACGGTATTTCACCTTGGCGTGCTCGCTCGGCTGGCGCGGCAAGATCTGCTTGGCAACGTGAAAATCGTATCGAGTGTTTCCGGTGGCTCACTGGCGGCGGGACTTGTCTTTGCCTCGGCCGGCTACCGATGGCCCACCAGCGAAGAATTTCT
>CAXBHV010001640.1:0-1976 GCA_963974855.1 uncultured Rhodopirellula sp.
CTTGGTTAGCCGTACCCGTGATTGCCATCGCCGGCGCTGTTTGGGTTGCTCGCTCCGCACAACTGGACATTGGATTTGCACGCAGCCAAACCGAGATTGCGATTTTAGAAACGCAACCGGGATACGAACGAGGTCATCTTTCTCGCGTCCTCGCCATCTACAATTCGTTGTCGAGCACCTACGACTTGCAATTCAACACCGTCGACGCGGTCGCCAATACCATTCGCCAACCAAAATCGAAAAGCGATGATGCTCCATTGCAGTTCCGCACCGATTTCGAAGAGGGCCCGATGTTGTCCGGGGTCGCCGTGGGCAGTAACCAAACCCAAATGGTTCGCGCGGAACAGATCGTTGACATCGGCGGCGGCATCTACATCGACGGCGAAACGCTTGTCAACGAAACGGAGTACGACTTGCTCGATTCCTTTGTGGTTGTCAAAACTGCCGAGGATCAAACGCAGCTTGCCGTCGTGGGAATTTGTTCGGCAGGCTCGAAAACAAAACTACGTTTCCGCGATAATGCTGCGGTCAACGTGCCAAGTGAGTTGCCGCTTCAGGTGTCTCGACTGATGCATGCTTTCCTGGCTAACGACTCCATTCCACCTCAATCCTCTCGTCTTGTCGGCCGCATCGAACAATCGATGCCGGGGATGAATATCGTGCCCCAAGCAAACCAACAAAGTGCTCAGACGATTGTCGTTGCCAACCTGAGCTATGCCCCCTCGCCGCCAGAAAAACCAGACGTCAATTTAATAAGCGACTTTCGTCTATCGCTCCCCGAGAACAACGACATCGACATCGAGAGCGAAGATGAAACGGAGTGATAAATCGGATCGCTCAAACCTACCCGCTTTGCAACACTGAATTTTCACCGTCACCGCTCGGCCCCAGGAAACTTGATGATCACGCTCAAAGGATTCGGAAAAGACTATGGCGATTTCACGGCCGTGGAGAGCATTGACTTAGATATTGCTGCAGGCGAAACGTTTGGTTTTATTGGCCCCAATGGCGCCGGAAAGAGCACCACGATTCGATTCCTTGCGACGCTGTTGCGAGCAAGTCGTGGCAGCGGATCCGTGGCCGGTTGTGATGTGATGGGAGACCCCGTCGGCGTGCGGCAATCGATTGGCTACATGCCCGATAATTTTGGCGTTTATGACGGCATGCGAGTTTGGGAGTTCTTGGACTTCTTTGCCGTTGCGTACCGAATTGGACGTACCGAGCGAAAGCAAATCATCGACAACGTGCTCGAGTTGTTGGATCTAAGTCACAAACGCAATGACTTCGTCAACGGTTTGTCACGAGGGATGAAACAGCGATTGTGCCTTGCCAAAACGCTGGTTCACGATCCACCGGTGCTGATCTTGGACGAACCGGCCTCGGGACTCGATCCGCGTGCACGAATCGAAGTCAAAGCGTTGCTGAAAGAGCTTCGTAAAATGGGCAAGACGATTTTGATCAGCAGTCATATCCTGACGGAGTTGGCGGATTGCTGTACGTCGATCGGCATTATCGAACGAGGCCAATTGTTGATGACCGGGCCGATTGGAAGCGTGTACCGGCAAATCCGTCGCAACCGAATCGTTGAAATTGACTTTTTAACCGGTCTGGAAGCGGGGCTTTCAATCCTGAGGAGCAGCCCGGCACTGCGGTCGCTTGAACAAGAGCCAACTCGTGTGATCGCCGAGCTGGAAACGGATGACGAAGGATTGGCCAATTTGCTTGACGAATTGATCAAAGCGGGCGTCCGGATGCGTTCGTTTAACGATCGCGATCCCACGCTCGAGGATGTCTTCATGACCGTGACCAAGGGGTTGGTCACATAGTCGTTGACCGTACGGACGTCGAAAAAAAAGTGGGATAGGCTTCCAGCCTGTCATTGCATCCTCGACAGGCTGGAAGCCAATTCCGTTCGGCACTTAGGTTGCAGTACATGCGTCACGCCGTGGCATTGTTTTCAAAAGTGGCAGCCTCAT
>CAXBHV010001641.1:0-1973 GCA_963974855.1 uncultured Rhodopirellula sp.
CGACCAGTACTGCGACGATCGACATTACCGCTGATGCCACGGGTGCGGCAGGCGATATCGGATTGGTCTTCACCAAAACCAATGGTGCTGCTACCAGTGCGAGTATCAATGGCGATGGCGACATTGAAGTGATTGTCGATGACAGTGGTACGACCACACTCGAGTCCATTCGCGCTGCGATTGACAGCATCGGTGGTTACAGTGCCGCGATCACCAACGGTGACGCGATTCCCGTCGGTGATTATGACAACACGACTGCCGCTCCGACCGCTACGGATTTGACCGGCGGTACTGACGCTGCGACCTTGACCTCAGCGATCTCGTTGACCGCCGCGACCAACGGTGCGACTGCTAACGGTGCAACGATCACGTTCAGCAAAGTCGATGGAACCACCACCCCGACCGCTGTGGTTGATGGCAGTGGAAATATCACGATCACGGTTGAAGACGATACGGATGTCGCCGTGGCTGACATTCTCAACGCGATCAACACCGAAGGAACTTACGTCGCCGAAGCGGATGCGGGCGATACATTGACGACCTTCAATGCTACTACGGACACGGACAGCACGACGGCATTTGCCGGCGGTGGATTGGCGACCGGCGGATTGGCAAAAGACGTCGTATTTGAACTGCTGGGCAAATCCGGCTCGGAAGTGTTTAACGTCAGTGCGGGTACCGGAATCGATGACCTGATCACCCAGATCAACTTGGTCCAGGACGCGACGGGCGTTACCGCAACCAAAACTGGCACGTCGCTCGTGTTGACGTCCAGCGAATATGGTTCGGACGCCGTCGTTGATCTTCGAGTGATTCAAGAAGATTCCGGCGGGACGTTTGATGCCGCGATTGGTGCTGGAGCTCGTGATATCGGAGCCGATATCAAAGCCAAAATCAACGGCGTCGACGCCAACGGCAAAGGCAACGAGCTTTCGATCAACACCTCGACGCTGGACGTTGCGATCACCGTCGAAGAAGGATCAAGCGACAGCGTTGACTTCACCATCACCGGTGGTGGAGCCCTGTTCCAACTTGGTTCGGACGTGGTCAGCAACCAACAAGCTCGAATCGGTATCGGCAGCGTCGGCTCGGCTCGACTCGGCGGAACCTCGGGAAAACTGTTCCAACTCGGCAGTGGCGAAGCCGCATCGCTGACGAACGACCCGAACAAGGCTGCGAGAATCGTGACCGAAGCGATCGATCAAGTGACCAGCATTCGTGGTCGACTCGGTGCGTTTCAGTCGACGACACTCGAAAGCAACTTGGTCAGCTTGAATGAAACGATGGCCAACTTGCAAGAAGCGGAGAGCTCGATCCGAGACGCTGACTTTGCCCAAGAGCTCAGATTCTGGTTCAATCGGGCACCAACGTGCTGTCGCTTGCCAACCAGAACCCGCAAAACGTCCTGTCGCTTCTACGATAAGACTCTACTGTTCCTGTTTGACTGGCATAGGGCCGGTCGGGAGAAATCTCGGCCGGCTATATGTCATTCCCAGATAACCCATTTTACCGCTCCAGAGTACCGTTTATAGCGGATCTTTTTCTGGACGGATGGGCTCGTAATAGTCGATTGTGAGGTAGGGAATAGTGGAGAGTCTTGCGCAGATCCAGGAATGGAAGCGGTGCGTGGTGCTCACCCGGTGTCACGTTTGGCACTCATCCACCGTACAAGACGCAGATTCGCACAGTCGCGATTCGGCAATCCTATTACTAATGTTGCACAGAACCCATGGGGCGAATTCAATCATCCGTCGGCCTGATCACCGGCACCGATATCGTCGGTACGGTCGATCAGTTGATAGCCATCAGTGCTCAGCCGCGTGATCGATTGGTGGCGAGCACCCAATTGCTTGCCAACAAACAAGCGGCGATTGCCGAGCTAACCGCGTCCGTGATTGGGGTTCAGCTCTCGGGAAATCGGCTCGCGAGCTCAGCGCTCTTCAAAAGCAAAACATCCACTTCGTCCAATAAGG
>CAXBHV010001642.1:0-1973 GCA_963974855.1 uncultured Rhodopirellula sp.
CGTCGGGGCAACTTGAACCGCCATCGCCTAAGGACTTTCCGAATTTCGGCAGCAACATCGTCAAAATGCGTCCGTTGGATGAACCGATGCTTCCGTTTGTCATGCTGCCGCGTCCGCTACAAGAATCCAACGTCGTTGGCAAAGGTGGCACCGCGGGTTTCCTCGGCAAAGCGTTTGATCCGTATACGCTTTATCCCGACGGTGACGACATGGACATGGAAAAAATGAGTCGCATCAAGATCGATGATCTGCAGCTGCGCCCCGAGGTGTTCAGCGTCCGATTGCAGCGGCGTGCAAGGCTTCGTGATCTGTTGAATGCCCAGATGCCTCAGATCAACGAGGCGGTCGAGTCCTTTGAGCTTGATCAATACTACGACCAAGCGTTGTCGTTGATTGTCTCGGGGCGTGCGCGTGATGCGTTTAATTTGTCGGCCGAATCCAACGAGATCCGCGACGCTTATGGACGCAACACGTTTGGTCAAAGCTGTTTACTTGCCCGGCGATTGGTGGAAGCCGGAACTCGCGTGGTCGAAGTCATTTGGCCCAAGGTTGCCAACAGCGACAATCACTCGTGGGATCACCACACCGGGCTCAGCAAACGGATGAAAGATCAATCGGCCCCGATGCTCGACTCGGCGCTATCGACATTGATTACGGACATGGACACTCGCGGTTTGCTCGAAGACACCTTGGTGGTGGCGGTAGGTGAGTTTGGCCGCAGCCCTCAGCGAGGCGTCAGCACCAGTGGAAACAACAACAGCGACGATGGCCGCGACCATTGGCCGTATTGTTACACCGCTGTGGTGGCTGGCGCGGGAACCAAACGTGGGTATATCCATGGCAAGAGCGACAAGACCGCTTCAGCGCCGCTGGAAAACCCGGTGCATCCGGCGGAGTTGTTAGCGACGATTTACCACAGCTTCGGAATTGCGCCGGATACGATCGTCTACAACCACCTGAATCAACCTCGTGAATTAGTCAAAGCCGAGGCGATTTCCGCTTTGATGGCATGACGTTTGTGGGCTGCGGGTGAAATTCGTGAGAGCTTTTCGCGTCAAGATTTTGGCGGCAAATTGGCTGCTAAGAGCGCGCGAAGGGGAATGCCAAAACTTTTGCGGCTTCTGGGCCTGACAAATTTGGCGCTATGGTTCCTCAGCACGCGTTGGAAACGTATATTTTCACCTTCACGGAAACGTTTCCCTTGTGCGCGAGCGCGAAAGCCCCCTTAAGTCGATGAAGATTCACGAATATCAAGGCAAGCAACTGTTCCGCAAAGCTGGTGTGCCGGTTTTAGAAGGACATATCGCTAAGACCGCTGACGAAGCGGCTGCCGCATTTGACAAACTCGGCGGTTCGATTGCTGTCGTCAAAGCCCAGATCCATGCGGGCGGACGCGGTAAGGGAACCATTATCGATAACCCTGAGCAACGCGGCGTCGTGCTCGTCAAAAGTGCTGACGAAGCTCGCGCGGCTGCCAACGGTTTGCTCGGAAAAACGTTGGTCACGATCCAGACCGGTGACGAAGGCAAAGTCGTCAACCAAGTCTTTGTCGAAGCGGGTTGCGACATTGCTCGCGAACTGTACCTCGGCATCGTGGTTGACCGCGAAGCGTCTCGGCCTGTATTGATGGTCAGCACCGAAGGGGGTGTCGAGATCGAAAAGGTCGCCGAAGAGACCCCAGAACTGATTTTCAAAGAACACTTCGACCCCGCTGTGGGACTCGAAGCGTTCCAGGTTCGTAAGCTTTGCAAGAAGCTGGGCATCGAAGGTCCCGCTGCCAAGGCTGCCTTCAAGTTCATGACCGCGATCTGCCGCTTCTTTGTCGATTACGATTGTGCGATGGCAGAGATCAACCCATTGGTGATCACCGGCAGCGGCGAAATGGTCGCCTTGGACGCGAAAATTACCTTTGACGACAACGCGATGTTCCGCCACAAGGATTTGTTGGAACTACGCGACTTGTCCGAAGAAGA
>CAXBHV010001643.1:0-1972 GCA_963974855.1 uncultured Rhodopirellula sp.
CGCTCGCGAACAAGTCTTGCTACACGATCTGCAGTCGACCGAGGTCGTGGTGCAAGCGATGCGAATTGGCGACATCGCGATCGCTACCACGCCCAACGAAACGTATGCACTTTCCGGGTTAAAACTGAAACAGCAGAGTCCGTTTGAAAAAACGATGGTGATTGAACTCGCCAACGGAGCCGATGGTTACATTCCGCCTGCGGAACAACATCCTCTTGGCGGCTACAATACTTGGGCGGCCCGTTCGGCAGGACTCGAAGTGCAAGCGGAACCCAAAATCGTTGCCGCAGCGATGCGGCTGATCGAACAGGTCTCTGGAAAACCGCGACGTCCCATCACTCAAGCAAAGGGACCAGCGTGTCAAGCAACGCTCGACGCAAAGCCGTTTGCTTACTGGCGTCTGGACGAAATGGAAGCTCCGATTGCTCGAGACAGCACCGAAAATCACCGCCACGCGATCTATGAACCAGGCGTTGTGTTCTTTTTAGAAGGTCCCGCGTCGGCTGCATTGACTGCCGCCAACGAACCGAATCGTTGTGCCCATTTCGCGGGCGGTCGATTGCGATCTGGAATCGGAAACACGCCACAGGGCTACAGTGTGTCGATGTGGTTTTGGAACGGGATGCCCGACATGGCTCGCGAGGTATCCGGTTGGCTGTTCTCTCGTGACCACACCCACAGCATTACCACATTCGGAGAACATTTGGGCGTTGCCGGTAGCGGTGACAAGGCGGGGCGTTTAATTTTCAAACAGGGGACGAGCAACGAGATGCTGGTTGGAAAAACCGTGATCCCACGTTGGACATGGAACCATCTCGTACTCGTTCGCGATGGCTCGAAGGTCCGAGTCTACCTGAATGGAAACGAAACCGCTGAACTACAAAGTGATTCGGTTGCAGGGCCCCATCCTGGACTCGACCAGATTTTCATCGGGGGCCGCAGCGACAACGATTCTAATTGGGAGGGCCGGCTCGATGAGGTGGCGGTATTTAATCGGCGCCTCAACGCCGAAGAGGTGAAGCAGATTTCGGCCCATTGAGATCCGAAATGCACAACCTTGGTTGCGTGCTTGCAGTGCTCTCAATGACCTCGCGCTAGGACTTCACGCTAGGCGAAACAAGCAGGCGGGCTGGTAGCTTCGATCGCCACAATCGGTTCAACGATTCGGTAGCGATGGGGGGCTCCCTCGGGAACGAGCCAAGAATCTCCAGCCTTGATCGTGGCAGTTCCGCCGTCCAACTCAATTTCAATGACACCGCTAAGCAAAAAGCCTACGGTTTCATAATCACGACAATGCAGATCCGAAAATCCACTTGGATCCTCACGCCATTGACGCATCGCAACTTGCTTTCCCGCAGCCAAGTGGATCTCGCCCATCGTACCGATGACACCATCTGACTCCGAGTGAATTTGTGGAATATCCATTTTCAACTTTCCAATATATGGGCTCAGCGTGTGGGTTAAAAACATCGGCGTGGATCTAGGTCGTCAATCGATCACCCCGCGAAAACAAAACCAGCAAGACAACGGCACCGATGATCGATCCGATCCAACCGGAGGCTTGCAGCGGCTCGCCACCCATGATCAAAAAGCCTGCGAATCCTCCGATAAAAGAGCCGACGATTCCAAGCAACATTGTTCGCAATAGACCAATGGCTTGGCGGCCGGGAACGAGGGCTCGCGCGATTAATCCAATGATCAATCCCGAGATCATCCAACCGATAATGGGTATTAACATTTTGTACTTCCCTTAAATAACAGTGGTGGTGTTTTCGCTTTCATACGTATCGAATCTTAATACTTAGCGAATCATGTGCCGCGATCCCACGGCTAGCAAAACATTTGGTTTCCATGACGCTCGTCTGGGCTGCAGTCACCGTTCCCCAGACGAAGTCGGGAAGACTGCTGTTTTAGTTAGCCGTTTTGGCGCTAGCGGCTTGTTGATTTAATCGAAATACAAATCGCGCAGCGG
>CAXBHV010001644.1:0-1966 GCA_963974855.1 uncultured Rhodopirellula sp.
GCCACTGGTGATCGGTTTGACCGTCGTGGCGTTTGGAACCAGTGCGCCAGAGTTGGCGGTTTCTTCCGTCTCGAGTCTGAAGGGAGACGCGGCGATCGCGCTGGGCAACGTCGTCGGCAGCAACATTTTTAATGTGTTGTTGATCCTGGGCGTTTCCGCTGTCATCGTTCCCTTGTCGGTGTCATCGCAGCTCGTTCGATTGGATGTACCGATCATGATCGTCGCTTCGATCGTGGTTTGGATGGCCGCCTATGACGGCACCATCCGGCGCTGGGAAGGCGGCTGCATGTTAGCGGCGTTCTTCTTCTATACGGGATGGTTAATTCGAGCGGGCCGCAAAGAATCCAACCCCGACGAATTACAATCCGAGGCACCGGTGTCGCGGCGAAAGCTGATTGGGAATGTTGGCTTGCTGTTGGTCGGTTTAGGATTGTTGGTTTTCGGTGCCGATCTGCTGGTCGATTCCGCAACCGTCATCGCTCGCCAGTTTGGCGTCAGCGACTTGGTGATCGGTTTGACCATTGTTGCTGCGGGAACCTCGTTACCCGAGTTGGCAACGTCGATTGTGGCTGCTGCACGAGGCCAGCGTGACATCGCGGTGGGAAATATTGTCGGCAGCAACGTGTTCAACCTGCTGATGGTCTTGGCGACCGCATCGGTGTTGGGTTCGTCCGGCGTCCCGGTCGCCGGTGCGGTGCTGTGGTTCGACCTTGCCGTCATGGTTTGGGTCGCAGTTCTCTGTTGGCCAATCTTCCTCTCGCACGCGATCGTGTCTCGTGGCGAAGGTATCGTGATGCTGGTGTTGTATCTGATTTACAACGGGCTGCTGATTGGCGGGGCGATGCAGTTGGAATGGGTTCCGGCTACGAGAACATTGCTCGTTTTTGGATTATTGCCAACCGTTTGCGTGGTCGTCAGCTATTTTGCCTGGAAGCACAAGCGTCTCGAGTCACCCGCTCGCAGCTAAATCAACAACGTTTCGTGAGCGAAATCATCGTCGTTGATCGCTCCGCGATGATAAGGCTATGAGCGGGGATCGCTCGACGACGATGAATCTTCGGGGGATCGCTGGACTAGCCAGTCAAAGATCGGCGAAGTCATCAAGGTTGTCACGATTGCCATCAACACCAACACGACGAACAGTTCTTCGGAGATCAATCCGCGTTGCAAGCCGATATTGATCACAATCAATTCCATCAATCCTCGTGCGTTCATCAGTACTCCGATCCCGAGTGATTCACGCCCGGGAACACCGGTCTTCCAAGCTGCCATCGCACATGCCGCTCCTTTTCCAACCACAGCGATCAATAGCACAATCCCGCACAACGCCCACAGATAGACACTGTCCAGAACCGTGATGCGTGTATTCAAACCTGAGTAGGTAAAGAACAGCGGCAACAAGATCGCAACCGTGAGCGGCTCGATTCGATGGATCAATTCGCGAGTCACCGCTCCACGAGGGATCACCGTGCCGATGATGAAGGCACCAAACACCGCATGCAAGTGAATCATGTCGGTGAACCAAGCCCCCAGCGACATGCACGCTAACGCGATCGCCAAGCCTGCTGGATGCAACGAGTCTTCATTTGGACGATGCCCGCGAAGAAATCGGCTCAACAATGGTCGAACCACGATTACAGCGGTCAGCACGAATCCGATGCCGCCTCCGATGCTCCAGTATGCCAACGAAAAGTCATGGTCAAAGCTGGCCAGCACCAGTGCTAACAGGCACCAAGCCGCAGCGTCGTCGATCGCGCCGGCCCCGATCGCGACCGTGCCCATCCGAGTTCCCGTGAGGCCTTTGGTGTGAATGATCCGGGCCAGCATCGGAAACGCAGTGATGCACAGCGATGCTCCCAAGAACAACATGGCTTCGATCATGCCGGTTTGCGGCATGAACATCGACGTATGACGAACAAAGAACCACGCCAGCACCGAACCCAAGGCAAATGGAACCAGCATCCCT
>CAXBHV010001645.1:0-1964 GCA_963974855.1 uncultured Rhodopirellula sp.
ATCCCGGTCATCGTGGCCTCCAACGAGTCCGATGGACACGCCATCCGGTGTCAGCAAATGCATCCAGCAGCGGACGAGTTTGTTGCCAAGCCAATCGCCAGCGATCAAATGCGTGAGGTCGTCAGTCGATATATCCCGCTGACGCTCAAGAAGCCGCTGTAGCTGCCATTTGTTTCCTCCGCCGAGACAAGCTCGGGCGGAAGTCGGATTGAATTGGCTTCGCACGGCCCTGGCGGCCAACGTCTTACCAGTAGATGCCAAAGTTGGGGCCGATCTGTACTCCGCCTCGGTAGCCGTACGGATAGCTGCCGCCGTAGTAATAGGGACGACCGCCGTATTGGTAGTATTGATACGGATAATACGAAGGATAGCGATACACCGGAGCATAAGGCACTCGGTAGCGATAGCTGCGATTGTCTTGATAGCGATAGCGCTCGCCTGTCCAATCGTTACTCAGATGCGGCAAGTTGTAGGGGCGTTGGAAGTTGCCTTGGTTTCCTCTGCCGTGATCGCCATGGTCGTGGTCATGATCATCATGGTTGCCTCGGCCGCGCCCTCTGCCGTCTTGCTGAACCACCAACTGGACAAAGTCCGCTGGATTGAATTCATTGCTCGACAAATCGCCATCGGGATTGTTTTTTGCACTCCGGTCACTTTTCTTCGGTTGCGAATCGCGGGATTCGGCTGGCATCCGACGCTTTAGCTCATCCATCTCTTTCTGCAATGAACGCATCTGCGCTCGCATGTCGTCAATCATTTCTTCCATCACGTCTGGAGGACCTTGATGCATGAATGGCGGAAAGTCGAGATCCAACGATTGGCCATCAAACGGTTGGCCTGTGGGGCCACCTGAGGGTCCAAAAGGTCGGCGGAACCATCGCAAAGGTGCATTGCCGACTTGACCCAGCGTCACTGCGATTTGCTGTTCTTCGTCGCCACGCTGGATTGTCAAGTTGACTTTTGCTTGCGGTTCAAAATCACGAACCTTCTCTACAAATTCGTCGATCGACGTTATTTTTTGGTCGTTGATTTTGACAACCACATCACCGGCGGTGAGGCCTGCTTTCTGTGCAGGGCTGTTCGGGTGAACTTGTTGGATTGCCACGCCTGATTCACCGTTGTCGCGATCTGCCAGCGCCACTCCCAGCCACGCTTGCCGACTGTTGGGCAACGTTGTTGCCTCAGCAGCCAATGCAACCTGCTTGGTCATTTTTTGACCACGACGCCATACGCTGACGTTGACGGTGTCTTCCGCCGAGAGTCCTGCGATGACTTCTTTCAATTCTTTGGGCGACGATACCGTTTTGTCATTAACGGCAAGGATGTAGTCACCACGTTCGATTCCAACTCGATCTGCGGGACTGCCCATGACGATGTCTTGAACGCACACTCCCTGACCGGGACATGATCCGACAAGCACGCCGAGTGCGGGGGAATCTCGGTCGATATGCTCTTCCGGATCCACTTCCGTGGCCGCGGGTGCAGCGGGTTCGGTGTTACTGGGCGCAGTATTTTCGGGCGTTTCTGTGGCATTTTGTGCAATCGCGACAGCACCCGATAGAGGCACCGCCACTGCACCGGCAATCAGCCATGCGAAGGTCGATTTCTGGTAGGTTTTCATCGTTTTGAAATCCGTATCGAAGAGTGTGCGGGTAACAAACTACGAGGATTTAAGCTGCAAATTTTGTTCCCGATCGTGAGACACTGAAACACAATCCCAGGAGGATCGATGATTGCCAACGACGGCTTGGTATTTTCGATTGACGGGTTCGGGCGAAGTAATGATTGCGGTGTTTTATCCTGCGGTTGTTTCCGGCCGCGCGTAACAACGCTGGCGATGGAATCAACTATACTGCGCTAGCATTGACGCATGAAACAATTAGATTCGCGTTGGAATGGCTTCGAGTCGATTGGAATATTTTCAGCATGAAGGTTCTTGTAGCGGAAGACAGTACGGTGTCCCG
>CAXBHV010001646.1:0-1961 GCA_963974855.1 uncultured Rhodopirellula sp.
CTTCCAACTGCGATCTCCATCGGCGATCATCAACGCAATCGCCTTTTCATCGCTACTGTTGCTGAACAGCGCGTCCATGAAATACTGTGCCGCGTAGGGGCTGCACTGCATGTCTTGTTTTTCGAGCCACGCGATAACGCCTGCACGTTTGTCCTCGGGCACCAATCCAAACGCAAGTGGAAAGAAGTTGGCGTGGATGCTGCTGTGATCCGTGCCGACACCATCGCGATAGATTCCCGCAGCTTCGTCGAACAACGTTTTCTGGAACGATGCTCGCGCTAACTCGACGCGAGCTTCGAAAGCGTCGGCGTCCTCGTTCTTTCCGATCGCACGAGCCATCTCGGCCATCTGCTTAAGTGCCTCGATGTGAAATGCATTAACGACCGTGTTGACTTCAGTGAACACATAGCCATCGCGTTCCTTCTGTGGCCAATCAACGATGTCATGCCGTTTTTGATCCATTTCCCCACTGCGAACCAAACCGTCGTCGCCGCTGCGATGCATCAACGTTTTTGCCTTCAGCGATTCGTAGCGATGTTTTAACCACTCATTATCGCCTGAATACATCCACTCGGCGTGTGCCATGAACACCATGTGCGGCGCCCACTCGCTCGGCCATGTGCCGTTTTCAATCAACCAGTCAAACGATCTGGCCGCCATCTCAACATCGTCATCGGTGGTGTAATGACTCAATTGATTCAAATACGCGTCGGCTTCGTACGGAATCCGCTCGCGGTCACCATCCACGTAGACACCGGCGAACGTCGTAGCTTTGATGCTGTATTTACACAACTCCCAAATCTTGTTGAGCGTTTCGTCGGAACACTCGAACGAACTCGCGTCGTCATTCCAGTCCGCAGCAAATGCGGCGCGGCGAACGATGTATTGAGGCTTGAACTCGCCAGGCCAGTTTTCGATTTCGACCCAGCGGAACGGCATCACAGGCAACCAAGACTTGGGCGTCAACACCGCAGGCGGATGAGCTCGCGTCGCCCCCGCTTGCTCGGTATTTCGCACATCCACCGGTGTTGGCACGATCCAGTTTCCAATCTCCCCACTGCCGTTGCGAAAATCGCTCACTCCGTAACGAACCGTTCCTGGTGGCTCGCGATCGATTCGGCCATCCTTCAGCTTTTCGCCAAAGTGAACCTTACCCTCACCTCGACCACCTTGGGGAACACGCATCGCGACATTTCCAAACGCGACTTTACCAAAGTCCACAAGCGTGATTGTGTCGCTAATCTTCTTGACTGACACAGGTGCTTGGTCGGTCAGTGAAACCGAGTCCTCCGCAGGAATCTCCGGTAGCTCTTTGATGAACAGATTTCGGAAGCGGTACACTTGGCCGTCCTCGCCGTGGTGCTGGATACCGATGTACCCCGATGCATCCTTTGCATCTCGGAACGTGACCGTGGGGACTCCGTTGAGCTCGATTGTGATGCGATCTTCAATGCACGTGATCACAAACCGGTTCCAGCCGTTACGATTTAAGGCATTGGCAATCGTTGAATCTGCAAAAGCGGCCTTGGACGCCTCTTCGTGCTCGAGGAACTGGTCCTCGGAACGCCCTTTTGTGCTCGGCCAAATCCAGCCTCGCCGCGACTCGTCATACAACCCGCCCGACCATCGCCGATCCGACCCGTCACATTCGGCTTGATAGCCATACACTTTCTTTTTCGCGTCCTTGTCGACGTGACATCGGAACATGACTCCCGAATTGGCGTCGCCTTCGGGCAGGTGAATTTCAACGCTGACGCGAAAGTCCGAGTACTTCTTTTCGGTGACCAAGAAGAATTTTTCATCGGCAAGCAGATGGATTTCTCCATCGACGACTTTCGCTTCACCGTGCGGATACGGATTCCGCCATCCGGTAAGATCTTTGCCGTTGAACAGCGGCGTGTATCCGCGGCTCAGCATCGCTGCAAAACCGGCTTCACCATCGTGATTGATGGCCGGTTTTG
>CAXBHV010001647.1:0-1955 GCA_963974855.1 uncultured Rhodopirellula sp.
GGGGTGGATTCGCCAGCGGATCGCCAACAGTCTGGGACGGATCCGATCCCGCGGCGGCGACTATTTAACCTATGCACTGATTGATGCGATTATTGACCGTTACTTTTCCGTGCTCGAACAATATGCGGAGCAATTGGACGAAGCCTCGGCGCGACTTGAAAAGCGGGCTGACAGTGGGCAATCGCTTATTTGCATCCGATTCGTGCCGATTTGCTGATGATTCGCAAAACAGTGAATCAACATCGTTTGGCGTTAAAAGACGTTCTTTGGGACGCACCCGAAATAATTTCGAACGACACGGCATTGTATTTTCGCGACTGCCAAGACCATATTCAGCAATTAATCGAGGCGGCGGATACCGATCGAGAAATCTGTGTCGAGCTTCGCGAACTTTATTTTGCGTTGCTGGGTGAAAAGAACAACGACGTGATGAAGGCGTAAGCCATCATCGCTCGCGTACCTTTACCGCAAAGGTTGGCTGACGGCTTAGACAGCGTCATGCTGCAAGAGATGGAAACGCCCACACCCGTTGTGAGGCGATCGATAATTATCAAATTTTGTTGGACGGCATGACCGGCACACTGATCTTTTTAGGCTTGGCTCTCTTTCTGATTCTGCTAAACGGATTCTTCGTCGCCGCAGAATTTGCGCTCGTCAAGGTTCGCATTTCGCGGATCGAACAACTCGCCCGCGACGGCAAAGCGTTTTCCACTACCGCAAAATGGCTCGCCAAGCGGTTGGACGAATCGCTTTCGGCGTGCCAGCTTGGGATCACGATGGCTTCGCTCGCTTTGGGCTGGGTCGGTGAGCCCGCGTTTGCGGAGCTTGTTGAACCGGTGCTTGGATGGATCGGCGTAACGGACCAGCGTGTGATTCACGTGATGGGCTTCGCGCTAGCGTTCTCCGCGATCACGGGATTGCATTTGGTTGTCGGAGAACAGTTCCCCAAGATCTTCGCGATCCGTCGACCCGAGCAAGTGCTGTTGTGGTGTGCTGTGCCGTTGAAATTCTTTTATGTGGTCCTGTATCCGTTTCTAACCGTACTGAATGTCGTTACTTCTTTCTTGCTGCAATTGGTTGGCATCAAAGGGGCTGCCGAACATGGTGGTGCTAATACCGAAGAAGAGATCCGAGCCCTGCTGCGAGAAGCTCATGTGCACGGCAATCTGAGCCGCAACGAGCACTCGCTGATCAACAATGTCTTTGAGTTCGATGACATGATCGTGCGCCGCGTGATGTTGCCGCGCGGTGACGTTATCTTTTTCGACATCAATGATCCACTTTCAAAACTTCGTGAACTTGTCCGCCAGACGATGCACACGCGGTACCCGGTATGCGATCGGTCGCTGGACAAAGTGATCGGTGTGGTTCACATCAAAGACTTGTTGATGATCCCGCCGGACGAAGACGAATTTGACGTTCGCTCCATTGTGCGGCCGCCCAAAAAGGTGCACGAGACGATGCCGATCAGTCGCGTGCTTCGGCATTTTCAAGCGACGCATCAATTGATGGCGTTTGTGATCGACGAATATGGCACGATTACCGGAATGGTGACGCTCGAGAACGTGCTGGAAAAAATCGTCGGCGAAGTGGACGACGAGTTTGACAGTGCCGATCCGGATATCGTTCCAGCGGGACCGGGCGAATTCATTATCAACGGAACGACCGGCGTGGAAGAGGTGCGTCGCCGACTATCGCTGCCGTTGGAAGAGTCCGAGGACGCGGACACCATCAGCGGTTTGCTGATGGATGTGAAGCAGAAGATTTTGGTTCAGGGAGACAAACTGCAAGTCGAAGGTGCGACCGCAGAAGTGCTCGAGATGAAAAACGACAGCGCCACTAAACTGAAATTCAAAATCACTGAGAATGGGGTTGGATAACCCCAAAAGCCGTTGTGCTTAGGATCTTCGGATCAATAAATGGCGGGCGGTAGTGGACGAGGCAACGAGTCCTGC
>CAXBHV010001648.1:0-1953 GCA_963974855.1 uncultured Rhodopirellula sp.
CACTAAATCAACAAGCCGTTGAAGACTTCCGCTACGGACTAAACGCTCATTTTAAGGCTGGGGAAATCACTAGATCGACACACCGCTTCCTAATCCGTAGTGGAGCTTGCTAAAGCTCGTTGTTGCTAGGGGGCGGAAGAATCGTTAGCAAGATGCACTACCTTTAATCCGCTGGATCACGTGGCAAATCTAACCCGACATGTGTCAACATCGCACCGCCCCGATTCGCACCGCACCAGTCACGACAACAACCAGCATGAACGGATCGAAAACGATTTTGACAGACGAATGAAGGACAGGCGAATAGTCCCTCTAGATTCACTCGTCTGTCCAACATTCGTCTGTCAAAAATTGCTCATACTCCCATGCAAAACGGCGGAATGCCGGTCACACCATCTTGAAAGATTTACACCTTATGCACCATCTTCTGATTCATTCTATTGCGTGGCGTTTGCCATCCTTGGCCGCGGTTCTGCTCACCGCGGTCTTCCTTCCGGCTTCGCCGATGCGAGCCGAGCAGGTGACCGTATTGATCGGCGATCCCACGCCGGCGCCGCAATCGCTGACGACCGACAAACTGAACATCCCCTTCGGCGTCGAGTTTGACCCGCAGGGAACGATGGTGATCGCCGAGTACATCGGCGGTCGCGTGTTTCGCGTTGATGATCAGGGTCAACGGAAACTGATCGCGGGAACGGGAAAGAAAGGCTACGAGGGCGACGGCGGCCCGGCCACGGACGCCACGTTTGACGCCATTCACAACTTGGCGATTCTGCCCAGCGGCGACATCCTGTTGTCCGACCACCTTAATCACGTAGTGCGGCGGATCGATGCGGCCAGCGGCAAGATCTCGACCTTCGCCGGCACCGGCCAGCGGGGATTTTCTGGGGACGGTGGCCCAGCAGCCGAGGCCCAGATGAATGTGGTGATGGCCGTCACCCTGACGCCCGATAAGTCACGGCTGTTGGTGGCCGATCTGGGCAATCACCGCATCCGTGCCATCGATTTGAAATCAGGCCAAATTACGACCCTGGCTGGCAACGGCCAACGCGGTGTCCCTAAAGATGGCCAGCAAGCTACCGCGGCTCCGCTGGTCGATCCTCGTGCGGCGGCGATGGATGAGGCTGGCAACCTATACATCGTGGAACGCAACGGAAATGCCCTGCGAGTCGTTCGTCCTTCGGGCGTGATCGAAACGGTCGCCGGCACGGGGAAGCCGGGCGACGCCGACGGGCCGGCGTTTGAAGCTCAATTCAAGGAACCCAAGTATCTGGCGATCGCTCCGGATGGCAATGTGTTTATCGCCGACGATATGAATCATACGATTCGCAAATACGACCCGGTTGCCAAGACGCTGACCACCGTGCTTGGCAAGGGCGAGTTCAAACTCCAGCGTCCGCACGGCGTGACCGTTCGCGGTGATTGGTTATACGTCGTCGACAGCTACCACCATCGCGTACTGCGGATCCCGCTGCCGTAACCCGCTGCGTCGCATGCAAGCGGTCGAGAGTGGTGTTAAAATAGCGTTCCTACCCCACCTTCGAGACTGCCGAATCCGATGCTTTAGATTGGCCGCGGGACTCAATTGACCTTTCGTTGGGAAAGGCTGATGGTCGTACGTCGCATTCGCCAGCAGATGCCCTCCCTCCCACCGTTATTCCCTTGTTCGGCGATAACGTTGCGGGGCCTGTTCCCGCCCTTTATCGCATTGGAAGAAGATGAGGCAATCGATGACAACTTGCCGAGTTCCTATCAGCCGCACGGCGATCCGGGTTGCGATTCCGCTGTGCTTGGCGGCCGTCATCTGCGGATCGCAGGCTACCGCGAAGGAGATCAGCTTTAGCGGCGACGTGCGACCGATCTTGGCGGAGTACTGTGTGCAGTGCCACGGTCCAGACGAACAACATCGCGAAGCCGATTTGCGGCTGGACATCGCCGACGATAGTACGGCGG
>CAXBHV010001649.1:0-1950 GCA_963974855.1 uncultured Rhodopirellula sp.
AGCGTATGCCAAGAGATGGGGGATACTCCTGAGCACATCTCGACCAGGTGGAGCAGCGAGGCAGCAATCATGACTCCTCCTCTCTCGACACGACGATACTTGAACGCGGCGGTAGATTTGGGTAATATATTGATGTTCATTAGGTCTCTTTTTCGAATGATTCTTGAACTGGAATTGCGACTAAATGGATTTGCTGATTGTCAGTTAGCGGCTGGCAATCGGCTTTTCTTCTTTTGGCGGTGGCCTCGCACGTTCGACCTGACCGGCTGTATGTTGGCAATTGCCCGAAGGGGCAATTTCACGACGGGGGAGTGCCTGCCTAGTTGGTCTCCGGCTGATCCAATTTGCGTCTGTGCTGCTCGCTTGCGTTTCCGGACGCTTCTTCACGTGCAATAGGCACAGCTGACTTTTGTGTTTTTGGATCGGCGGTGGGTTGTTCGGCACGAAACCGTTGATTTGTGACATCTCGTTTTCCCGAGCTACGGTATTGAACTTTTAAAATGCTCGATGCATTCGGGAGAGTCTGATACGCAAATCGCGGGCGCAATGGCTCCCCTAGCTGTGCGATGTAACGTCGATGTAACGTCGATTTAGCGACCTCCAATCGCTTGCCATACTCCGTTCGAAACGGAATAACAGCAAATCCCTTCGCCTGCCTCTAATCGACGAATTGTCGACTTTTTTTGCGGAGTAACGTCGATGTAACGACCAGAGATTTCCCTCTGTTTACATCCGTCAGCAAATTTGGCAGCTAAGAATCGAGCTTTAGTCGCCAAAGCACACGAGTTGACGAGAAACAGGCTGGAGATAGAAGTGACTAGCTCTTAAACGACGTGTTTTTTCCGCGTCATGTGAGGCCCAGTCGCGAGAAACAAGGTTGGCAGTGCAGGAATCCAGCAGTTGCCAAATTGGCAACTGCTGAACGTTCCTATTCTGAGTCGCGACGCAGAACATTGATGAGTTGAAATCCTTAACGGAAAACGACATCCCCTGTCCAATCAATTGAAGCTAGTCATTTTCCAATGAGCTTTTGAGATACCAAATGATCCGTTTTCCAGATTCTGCTCGTCGCCAAACACCGGTTTGATCTTTGCCTAGCATGCAGTTTCCTTTTTCGCATCCTTCAGGCAATCGAATTCCCCTCTTGCGTCTTTGACGCAGCGTGTTTTCGGTGCCATGACTTTTCATGTCCTCACTATCCGCGCGTATCCATGTGCCGTCCTGAGTGTTCAAAGCGGGGAACTCAGATGGTGGCACAACCTGGGTTTTGATTGTGCGTAGAGCATCCCCATCCAAGACGATGTTTACGTTTGGATCGCAGTTGGCGAGCCAGTCACGATGTCGAATGAGAGCATCGAAGCTTTTGTCGAATGTCTCGCGGTTTACGTGAAGTTTCTCTCCAGGCGATATGAGGTCTCGGGCCTGTGGGCCTAGATCCAGATAGAAATTGTAAAGAGGTGAATCACTTGATTGAGATTTGATCGTTGCCTGAAGGTCGTCTACTGCCGTGATAATTCGGTGCCGGCGAATATCGTTGAACATCCCCTGCCGTTGCACAATTTCGTCCCACCAGTGCGGCGTCGGGTATAGCGCAGGCAAAGTGTCGCTTAAAAATGAATCAAAGACAGCCGAAGCTCGCTTGCACTCTAAGGCGTATTGATATTCATTGTGAGCTATTTCCCAACCCGATAAGCGGTAACGGCTAGGCGCTACCTTCTCGCCATCGCGAAAGTATTGAAACACGATGTCGATAAGGGGGAACAAACACAGGTAGTCTGTTACTATATGGGAGCAGTGACCTCGCAGCCAAGAAATGAATTCTTCTCTATCAGAGACTGGAGCGGGATCAAATTCGGGCGTGCCGTATTTGTGATAACTGGCGAGGCACTTTCCTAGTTCGGCTACAGTACATTTTTCTTCGTCTGTAAGTGCGGAACTCGGATTGCGGCG
>CAXBHV010001650.1:0-1949 GCA_963974855.1 uncultured Rhodopirellula sp.
GTTCTCCTGATCGTGACAGCGAACACAGTCGTCGACGTACGCTTGTTTCGACTTCGCGGTAAAGGCCTGGTGCGGGTTATGACATGTTGTACACATCATTTGCCCCTCCGCTTCTAAAAAGCATGCACTTCGCAACATCCCAATCGGTTGGAATCGAACCAGTTCGCTCGGATACTCGCGTAGCTGCTTGGGTGAGATGTCCTTTGGCAATCGATGACATCTTCCGCAAAGCTGTAATTCAGACTCTTGATCCCAATTATCTTTTCCGACCGAAAATGCAGGCGGGTGATCGGACAGCCTAGCCTGACGCACGTGTTCGCTTCCGGGGCCGTGACATTTCTCACAATTGACGTTTGGAATCAGATCGACAATTTTTTGGTCAACGATCGTTCCTGACGTCGTATGACAATCAACACAGCCGTGCATCATCTCGCCACGCACTGGATTGCCAAACAACTCGATTTCATTGCTGGGCTTTTTGTTGACATGTCCTGGCGTCAATCCGAAACCGGCATGGTCCGCGAACCAGGATACGCGATGTTCGAAACCGATCGTGCCGTCCTGTTGGTCGGGAATAAGTGAAAAAAAGGTGACCGCGTTGTGTCCCGACCCCAATGCATATTGCAGCGGAAAAGGTTCGGAGTCAGCGTCGTCGATGCGAACCGCTTTTAGCCCCTGCTCATCCATAACGTAGGCAAACCGGCCATGCGGTTGCCCAGCATCCACTGTGCTGCCCACAAACTTCTTCGCGATCGAGGCGTCCTGCGCACTACTGAATGTTGACGCGTGCCCCGATTTTCCATGCAGATGATAATTCTCCGCATGACATTCGCCACAGACTTGGCGGCCGACAAAGGTCGGTATTCCGGGCGACGGATTGACGGTCGTGACCGCAACCGCTTGTACCGTTTCGTCTGGCGGATCGTCGCGTACAACTAACATCATCACTCCGATCGCAACCACGACCGCTACCACAACGACTATACTCATGGACAATTTCAAATGGCTCTCCCCTGGCAGTTTCTAAATTTGGTTAAGCAAAGGCACGTTCGCACCGATCATCTCTCGAACGGACCTTGCTCCATGAGTGGTTTCATCGAATCGCTATTCTAGCACGCCTCGGTTTCGATGGGTAAGCGACGGCGGAAGTCTCGCGTGCTATGCTAAGTTCCAGCCCCACCATCGCGATTCTCGCAAGTGATCAATGAAGTGATTCTAAGACAATCAAAATCTGAACGTGTAGCTGTCTGGATTTGCTGGATGACGCTGGCAATCTCTGGATGCGATTCCAAGACAGCGAACCCAGTTCTCACACCTCCAACCGAAACGGCCGCGGCCGCTCCGCTACCCGCGGTTGAGCCGGAAAAAGATCCCTCGGTATGGCGAGAAGAAGCAGCGACAGCGTTGCAGTCCGGTGATGTGTCCGCAGCAAGTCACGCGATTCGCGCTTCCGTCGCCGCCGCACCGGAGGATCCACAGAATGTATTTTTCCTGGCGATCGTCCTCGGAGCCGAGCATCGCTTTCCAGAAGCCGTCCGCGTACTTGATCGATTGGCGGTGGCAGTTCCTGAAACGCGGTTGCCAGCACTAGGTCAAACGGCCGAATGGATGGTCATCCAAGGTCACTACAGTCAAGCGGAATCCCGCTACCGTGAATTGCTCGACTTGGTCCCGGACGCGATCATGGCCCATCGCCAACTGGCAATACTGCTCGTTCGCCAAGGCCATCGTCTCGAAGCAGCAAAACATCTTCGCAAAATGTGCCAACAAGGAAATATCGAAGAGATCGAACTTCGAATTCTGTTGAACCTTGCCGTCATGTTTAGTAAAGATGCGAAGTTGGACGAATGGGAGCCCATTGGTCCACTCGGTCAATCGCGATACGAAATGAGCCAGTCCCACCCCAAAAATGCGATTGCGGAGCTCTCGAGTCTCCCAGTTTCACATTC
>CAXBHV010001651.1:0-1948 GCA_963974855.1 uncultured Rhodopirellula sp.
AACCGAGCCCAAAGCGGTTGGCAAATTCCTCGCCATGCTCTTCACGTAAACCGCTTGGCGGGGCGCACAGGCCGTGACGAATATTGTCGCCATCGAGCAAGATTGTTGCTCGACCGAGCTGGTTCAGCTGATGATCCAGCTCATTGGCAACGGTGCTTTTCCCACACCCGCTCAATCCAGTGAACCAAATCACGGCGCCGCGTTGGCCAAGATTCGCTTCGCGTGCGGCGCGATTGACCGTTTGGTCGTGCCATACAATGTCCGAGGGATCTGTCATTTTCAGCTAGCTGCTTTCGTGTAGTTTCGTAATTCGTGTTAGACACACCTGCCTGGTCGCTTTATTTCCCGATCGCTTTATTTACCGCCATTCAGGTTCTCGCTTTTCCAGGAACGCGGCAACGCCTTCTTTTGCGGATTCCGTCGAACACGCAGCGGCACTGTACGCGGTACCCGCAGCAATCTGACTGAGCAGCATTTCGCCGACACATTCGTTCAGCAGTCGCTTGGTTGCTTGGACCGCTTCCCGCGGAGCCGCGGCACAGACATTGGCCAAGTCCGAAGCGGCCACCCAAATTTGGTCCGAGGTGACGGGTTTTTCGCACATGCCAAGTCGATAGGCTTCCTCGGCATGGATCGAACAGCCTGTCAGTAGCATACGAGCCGCTGCGGCTGCGCCAAATCGAAATGAAATCAGCGCGCCTGTCGCACCGCTTACCAGGCCTCGCCGAACCGCTTCGGCACTGAGCGTGGCTCGATCCGACAAGACAAGCAAGTCAGCGGCAAGAGCGATCCCCAGTCCAGCGCCGATTGCAGCTCCGTCGACAGCGGCAATCACCGGCTTGGGGAATCGAAGGATTTGCTCGAGCAATTCGGCATAGCGTTGCCAAAGACTAAACAGCTCGCCTTGAGATTGATGTGCAGGCATCTCGGAAATGGCACTTAAAACACTCAGGTCGATTCCACTACTGAAGTGCTCGCCCCCGCCCGTGAGGATCACTGCCCGCACCCGCTTTTCTTGGTGAATATCGGAAAACGCGGTCCGCAAGTCTTCGATCAGAGTTGGGCTAAGCGTGTTATGCCGCGAAGGATGATCCATCAGGATCGTAGCGACGGCGCCGTGGATTTTGATTTCGACGTGTTGCATTGAATCGCTCTGAACGGAAGAGCCATCAGGAATAAGAAGAGACAAGGCCTATGCCATCATCGCTGAACCGACGGCCCGCTGCTACCCGCAAGAGTTTGAGGCTGCCCCGCTCCGCTTCGGTCCGGTTTACCCTGCGTGCGAGACGATCAGTCGTCATCGTCTTCGTCATCTACATCGGGAGCGGCAACAAACGCTCCGGTTTCTTCATCCCGCTCGAATGCCGAACCTTCCGGAGCATCGAGCAGCGGGATAATGTCGGGATCAAAGTTGGCAATTTCGTTGATGTCATAGATGCCGGTGTTATTGGCGTCATCAAGATATTTTTGGGACTCTAGTCCTGCCAAGAAACGCCATCCGCTGTCTTCGTCAAAATCCGGCTCTTCGCGGTACATGTACCCGACTGGATTTCCATCCACCGTGATGGCGTCAGTGGCAAAGCACCCCCCAAATCCTTCAGCGAGTGGTTTTATTTGATCCGCAGTGAGGGCAAACTTTTTTTTCACGACAGCAGCTTCTTGTGGAAATCGAATAGGGTTAGGCAGGGCGTGGGCCTCAGTCCCGCAGGATAGTGCAATTTCACCATTAATTATAGCGAGCTGGCAATTTGCTCCCAAATCAGATTGCTTGCTCCCAAATCAGAACCGTGGGAAAGGATTTTCGACCTTTGCGGCATTCCGCACAGGGGGAACGAGAGTTTGTGGGCGTCCTGCCGAGGGAGACTGCTGAAATAGTACGACATCAACGCTCTTATGTTAGCCGTTTGGACGCTAGCCCCGGTTGGATGGTGACGAAACCGTGGCTAGC
>CAXBHV010001652.1:0-1947 GCA_963974855.1 uncultured Rhodopirellula sp.
TATCGATTGGGAACAAAACACTATCTTGATTCATTCGCCGAAAACCCGCCATCTTGGCCGATCAGCAAGGTTGGTTCCAATTTTTGAATCATTGCAGCCTTTGCTATCCCAAGCGTTTGACGCTGCGGTAGAGGGCGAAACCTATGTATTTCCTAAACTACGGAAGCATACAAATTTAGGGAAGATTGCAGGGGACATTCTCACAAAGGCCAAGGTGAAAATCTGGTCGAAGTTTTTCAATGCACTGCGAGCCAGCACCGAAACTGATCTGATGGATGAGTTTGGCATTCGTAAGGCTTGCCAGTGGGCTGGCAACAGCGCGGCCACAGCAATGAAGAACTATGCACTGGTTCGGAAAACAGACTTCACCGATGCCCGCTACTCCGCGGTCAATAAATCCGACGCAAAATCCGACGCAAAATCCGACGCAAAATCCGACGCACTAAACGCGAGTGACGCAAAATCCGACGCTGAACCGGCAAGCACCCAAGAGCACGGACTCAAGAAAAACCAACGAAAAAAGCACCGTCGAGAATCAGAGAGACTCGACGGTGCTGTGAAGTGGGCGTTGAGGGACTCGAACAAAGCTGGAAAACACGGGGAAAGTATGGCATCAGCACCAAAGCTGACGCAAAATCCGACGCATGAAATGCAATCCCTCATCGAAATTCGACTGATTGAAGTATTTCGTCAAATGTCACTGGAGGATCAGCAACGGCTGATTGAACTTGCTGAGACCGTCACGAAACAGGGTTGTGAATAGGTCAACGCAACGCCGAGGCGGACTAGAGGAGCGTCACCGTCCATGCCTAGCCCACACGCATGAACCAATACATAGACTTGATGACCATTTGGTTAGCTCGATCTGGCCACCGACATTGCCGCTCAATTGAGATGAGGTGCTCGATTTAGTCACCCACCCAGAATCCTAACCACGACCCCCCGTGCCTTCGCATAGGTTCCATAAGTTAGCTCGAAGTTGGGCGACTTGAAAAATGGGTGTGAAGGTGGGTAATTCGATAGTGAGAGCTGGAATGATTCGCGCAGCGGGAGGTCAGCCGTTAGTCACTGGAGACGGTTTTGTAGAACGTCGTGGAGTTCGTTATTATGACGCTTGCCGTATAATTCCATAACGAGTTAAACGCATATCAGTAATCGACCCGCGTTTTATCGGCTAAAAGCTTCCATCGGTGTTTTTGTACTTTGTTATTATGGTGCAAGCAGACTTAAAACACCTTAGTTTCACGTCTGACTTCTAACCCCTCGGTTTTTAACGAGGCAAACGCATTTGCGAGCCCGTAAACGCCCCGTTATTATGGTGCATCCCTTATAATAATTGTTATCCGGCTACAGAGGAAACTTGAAACGAAGCAGCTATGGAACCACGGCAACTAACTAAAATCGAACGGCACCTCGTGCAATGGCTGCTCGAAAATGGCACTCACCCAGATGCCGCGAAGTTTCGACACGAAGCTGACACGGTGGAAGTTCGATCACGCTGCGATTGCGGATGCGCAAGCATTAATTTCATCGACGACATAGCGGGTGGAATGCAGGTTCTCTCAGATTACGGATGGACAGCACAGTCCGGCAATCAATGCGGAATCTTTGTCTTTGCGCAGGACAATAAGCTCGCAGGTCTGGAAGTGTGGTCTGTTGACGGCGAGGCTGACGTCGTAGAACTACCGGAACCTAGTGTTTTAACGCCCCTGAAGGCCGCAAGGTGACAAGCGGGTTGTTATAATCAACGGCACCTTCCCGCATTGACCGAGATCGCCGGATAACAAAACGATGAACCGAAGTGCCGGAGTTTGGCGGTTTTTGGAAGCAGAGTTTAATCCCGGCACTCGGTTATCGTAACCGTTATCCTAGTCAATCAACTATCCAGTATCGCGCCGTGATGAAGTTCACCTAAGGGCTCAATTTCTCATGCTTAGCAAAAATCAG
>CAXBHV010001653.1:0-1946 GCA_963974855.1 uncultured Rhodopirellula sp.
ATGCGATCAACGTTTGACTGTCTGCGGTAAACGCAACCGTGTGCAGACTCATTGCGGGCAAACGAACACGTGTTCGATCTGGATAGACCTGGGTGTCCCAAAGGCGGACGGTGCGATCGGATCCGCCACTGGCCAGCGTTTGACCGTCGTGACTGAAGGCCAAGCAGTCGACGGATCCACGATGTCCTCGATAGGTCGCGAGTTCGGATCCGCTGTCGGCTTCCCACAGGCGTACCCGACCGTCGGCGGAGGCACTGGCCAAGGACACCGCATCGGGTGAAAAACGCACGCAATGGATCGGGCTGAGCGACGGAGCTTCGATCGCGGTTGTGGTATGGTCGCGAGTATTGACGACCGCCAGCGAACCATCGAACATGCCGACCGCAAGCCACCGCCCGTCGCTGGAATAATCAACCGAACCGACCGATGATGTGACCGCGATCGATCGAGAGCGGCTTTTCATCGGCACGTCCCACAGTCGAATTTCGCCGTGGGTGCGTCGACTCCAATCGGGAGCTCGGTCGTCACCGCAACCGGCCGCCAGGGTTCGACCGTCCGGTGAGAACGCCAGTGTCAACACTCCCCACTCGTGTTCAGCCAGCGTGGCGATCAGCTTCCCGCTGTCCGAGTCCCACAATTTAACAATCTTGTCGAGTCCACCGGAAGCAAGGATGCGGCCATCGGGCGAATACGCCACCGCCATCACGAAATCGTTGTGTCCTTGTGCAGTCCATTTGACTCGGCGTCCCTTGCGATCAACGACTTGCAGCTTCGAACCATCCGGTACGGCGACCGAAAGTCCATCGGGGCTTAAGGCGAGCGAACGAAAACCGCTGTAGTAGTTCGCCGCTGCTGGCTTGGGCGGTGGTTGTCTCCAAATCATTGAGTTGTCCGATTTTGCTGACAGCGACCATTCGCGAATCTCGCCAGCCGACGCATAGGTGTGGGACGCATCGCTGGCAATCACGGCGGAATCGTCGGGCAGAAACGCTAACGCGCGTACCGGGTTGGCATGTCCGTCGAAGACTTTCTGTTCCGCGTGCGACTGTAACCACAGCAAGTGCCATTCGATACCTCGCAAGTCTTCACTGTCGGCTGACGGCCGATGGCGCTGGAGCAATGCAACGGCTCGATCCAAGCGGCCCTGCTGCCAACAGAGCTGCGCCAGCGAGATGTCCGAAGCGTACTGTCGCAGCCGTGCCAGACGCGCAGCCAGCTCCGCGCGGCGAACCCGCGAATCGCTGTCGTCCTTCCCCGGCGTAAGCTGCTCTACAACCGGTTCGTCTGCAAGACTAAACCTTGGGCTACCCAAAAAGCCGTCGATCGACGTGCCGATCGGTAAAAAGACAAACAGCGTGACTGCCAGCCGCATGTCCAGTAAACGGAGAAAGGAACAAACCAGCACGGCAGGACGCATCAGGTAGCCCTCGAACCATGTCAGTGATCCATTGAAGAGCGTTGGCGCAGCGAGAGACAAAAGCTCGAGCCGCCCGATCCGCCGCTAATTTTAAACGCCTGCCTCGCCCCCGTCTATTGACTGGCTGCGCAGCTACCCCAACAGCCGCGGATTAACGCATCGAATTTTCGTCGTCGGATTGCGGCTTGATGGCAAGATCCTTCAAAGGACGGCGAGTGGCATCCACCGAATGCCGATCTGCGAGTGCACTCAATGACCGCTTGAAGCGGAAGTCGCGTCGGGGGTCCAAAACCGCTAGCTGAGTTTTTGCAAATAGTCGTCTCCCCTACGATATGAGGGCCGATGGCAAATGACGGATCGCAGAGACGTAGCTCTTTTTCAAACCGGGCCGCAGCGGGTTCCGTCGCCCCTGCGAACCGAGATATCGGCGTGGCAGCACACCGGCTGCCGAGGAGTTCAGGCAGATGGAAAAAATGGAATTTCGTTATCTGCGAACGAGTCCACAAAAAAAGCCATAAACCTTCACGGT
>CAXBHV010001654.1:0-1942 GCA_963974855.1 uncultured Rhodopirellula sp.
AGACGTCCGATACGGCGTCGGCCGATGCCAAGTGAAACGTAGGAATTCGGCTGGCGATCAACGGTCCTGCGGCTGCTGAATAGTCGTTGATATCCAGTGCATTAATGATCACCGCAACGGCTCGGCCACGACGTGACAACCCAATCAATGCCGCCAGCGACTCAGGCGGACAGCTTTGTAGGATCACCAGCACCGTGGTCTCGGACGAAATTTTGGATTCCGCTTCGACCAACAACTCGGCCAGCGTTAGTCCATCGGTCCGCTCGAGTCGTGCCAGCGTACGGATCATTTCTCGCAGCGCCACGGGGCCTCGTGTCGCAGGTTGTGTCACCGGCATCAGGCGGTCACTTTCGTTTCGCATCGACGCGGCTGCAGTCACTTGGTCGCGGACTCGATAATCACCCACCCAGCCTTCGCTGCGGATGCGGTCGGCTGCGTCGCGTCCATTGGTGACCAAGCCACACGGTTCGCCCGCATCATGCAGTGCATGGGCAATCGAAGCGGCTGCGGTCACCGCCAAATCACTTCGCACCGGTTCATGCTTCGATGGATTGGTCGCGACGTGCAAATCCAAAACCAACGTTGCTCCGGCAATCGACGAAGGTTCATAGATTTTGCTGTGCAGCGTTCCGGTCCTTGCCGTGGCGGCCCAGTGAACACTGCGAAGCGGATCTCCGGTCTGCCATCGACGAATGCCTCGCAACCGCGTGGGATCGTCCATTACATTGTCCCGCATTCGGATCTCGCCGATCGGTCGCCGCGACCCGATATCGTATGTCGATAACGGCACCACATTGGGCAGCACCGTGACATACTGAGGCTCAGTGCCGACACGATAGCGTCGATACAGCCCCATCAGATCGCCAGTTTCCAGTACCGTTGGTCCGATTTGAAAATAGCCTCGTCGGCGACATGTCACCTTGTAATGCAGCGATTTCGATTGGCCCGCCCGCAGCATCATCACCTGGACTCGGTCGCCTTCGATCTCGAGTGCCGACGTCGAAACCTCGCCTACCTGGATCGCTTGCCGCGGCAGCAAGTCTTCGACCAAGATCCACAAAATCGGCAACCGGCTTTGGTTGGTGAGCATTATTTCAACGTCGATCACCGAGCCGAGTTTGTGTTCGACATTCCCGCTGTGCCGCACCGCAGTGGTCGAATCGGTCCAGGTGTTGGCAAGAAACCAATTCACGCCGACGAGAATCGCGGCGGCCACCGCTGCCAGAACCCACAGCGACGCACCAAACAACATGCCAAACAGCAGCACCGCACAGATCCCCGCCACCATCCCAAAGCTCAGCTTGGGTGAGTCGGAATGCGATTGGACAGCAGTCGTGGAGGACATAAGTTGGTTCAACGCGTTTCATTTTACCTCCCTTTGGGGAGGTCAGAGTCGGCGGTAGCCGGCTCACCGGTGGGGTTCGTTGTTTTAGGGAATGGACGGTACAAGTTCAGTGTCATCAGCCCTCCCCGGCCGCCGTCGCGTCCGACGCCCCCATGGGTAGGGTGAAGTCTGTTGCGCCGCAACTTGCTCTCCCAACCCGTTCTGGCTAGCGTCCGTCGCCCGTGTAAATAATCGTTGCTCCTTGGGGAGCCTGAGGCCAAGGTGTTGTCCCAGGTGCCCACTCGGTTGGCTGGGTTTTGCGAACTTCGTTCACCGATTTGATTAACCAATCCGGAGCCGACTTGTTTTCCTGCATTCCGTAAACGTACGGCAGCGGTGGGTCCATTAGCATCGTTTTCTCGCCCAGCGGCGGTCGCTCGCTGCCCGCCTGCTTTAAACGCGCCGACAAGCGAGCCACCACATCAGGATGCTGCTCCGCTACATCGGTCGTTTCACTCGGATCGTTTGCGACGTTAAACAACATCTCGCCCATCAATTTGAAATCACCCGAGCGAATCGTCGGCAAACGAACGCTGCCGCTGACTTCAAAAATGATCT
>CAXBHV010001655.1:0-1942 GCA_963974855.1 uncultured Rhodopirellula sp.
GATACCATCCGGCTCTGGCTAGGTTTGGTTCGTCATCGAGCGAGCTCGAAACCAATAGTACATTGCGACGAGAGCGAGTCCGATGAGACCTCCGACAACAATGCCCTGGGTGAGTCCCTGTCCAATACCAACAGCCACGGGATCGAAAACAGGGGAATCACCGGTAGAAAAGACCGAGCGATAGTAGCCGGGAGCGAACGCCCCGAGAGCCGCACCGATCATCAACCCCATTCCGCCGCCGATTAGAGCAGAACCGAAAACGGTAGCAACCGACCACAGCAACAATCGCGGCGAAGGTTCGGTCGCCGATTCGCTTCGCGGTGCCTACATTACTCAGCGGGAATGAGTGCCGACGCTGCCGCCAACCGAGGCAGTTTTTCGTGGCACAACCAACATTGTACCCGATGGTGACATGTTGCAAACGAATCAAAACCTAAGTGAAGGCCTCGGGATATCTGTCTGGGAGATCAGGCGACTCATTCGCATCACATACGAGAGTCATGTGTGAGGCAGAGGGAGCGAACCGTGAAAGGTCCGCTACGACGACCATCACAAAACCACGCTTCGTGCAATCATGCCTCGCACCACACCGCCTCGAATTGACTCCTTTTGATCATGGGCCAGTTATCGGGAAAGCCTGTGATCGGTCAAGAAAGCCCAGACGTTTGCATTGCTACGGGTAGACCATGCGTGGCCAAGTCCATCAATGACAATGAGGTCTGCGGCGTGACCTGTCTCGCGATAGTAGTCAAGATCGGTTTGCATTGAACTGGCGGCGAAATCATCGCTGCCCACGATCATGAGAATGGGGAAGCGGTATTCGGCATCCTTGAGGGAGCGAGGTCGCGGACCGGAGTGGGCGACAACGCCAGCGATCTTGGACGACCGAGCATTGGCCAGAAGTTGTACAAATGAACCGCCGTTGGACATCCCCATCAGGTAAACACGATCACGATTAATTTGGTATTGCGAAGACATGTGCTCCAGCAACGCATCAAAGAATTGGACATCAGGATTCGTGTCCAGCATTTCGGGATCCACGCTGATTGCATCCCACGTCCCATTGCGAATGGCAGGGTAGACCAAAAGGAACCCATTTTTGGCAGCCAAACGATCAAGCTGCGAATAGTCGGCCATTGAATCGGTGGAATCCCCGATTCCGTGAAACGCAAAAACCAGGGGTGCGGGCGTCACAAGATCATTCGGGACGGTAACACGGAATGTCCGCTCTAACTGTCCGACGTTGATCAACTGATGTGAAATCTGGGCAGCGGGTGGACGCGTCGAAAGAAGATGCATCGCTGCAGCGACAATCGCGATAACAACAGCGACCATGGAGATGTAGCGTCGGTGGTTCACACGAAAGTGCTCGACGAGGTGCAGCGAATGTTCGGATCTAGGACAGAGACGCGTAGGTGAAGGAGGCGAGACTGCACGCTGGAGACTCGCTGTTTTGATCCACCGATTTTAATCTATTCTGCGCTTTCGCAATTCACTAGTTGCTGAAAACTTTTTCACGGTGGATGAATCGATTTTGCGATGAACACTCCCATTCATCTGTCAAGCAAGGTAAATACACAGAAAGATGAATACGACAGAAAGATGGTCAGACCCGACATGCAGCATCATCATTTTCCTATCGCCCATTTTCCTGTTTTTATCTGAATGCGTGACAAAGCGGTGTCGAGGGCAGCACGTCAACTGAGGTCTCTGTGTGCATCTGATCGTAACGCCCCCCTCGAGTTCGGTGACGTCAACCGACGTGGCACTAACGATCCATCCGCCAACCGCCCCGAAGCGGCTTGCCTTGAACATGAGTTTGGGATCAGGCTCGTCCCTCGCTGCCCCCAAACCCTAAGAAGTTAGCCGCCCCGGTCGATCGATGGCCAGTCTGAAGCCCACTCGATACGGAGAGAATCACAGTTAAGTTGAAATGACCATT
>CAXBHV010001656.1:0-1942 GCA_963974855.1 uncultured Rhodopirellula sp.
CCAACTCGCCACGTCGCTCCATCGGTAAATCGGGCAATTCCATCAGCGATGGGTACAGGTCTTTCGGTTTGGGCGCACCCATCTTCTCCATCATGCCGCCCATTCCGCCGCCACCCATCATCCCGCCGCCGCCTTTGCCACCTCCCATCATTCCCCCCATGCCGCCGCCCTTACCGCCCATCATTCCCGGCCCAGCTCCTTCGGGCGGGCCACCCATTCCCTTACCGCCCATACCACCCATTCCTGATCCGCCTTCACTGCCGTCCGCTTGCTCGGGATGGTGGCTGGCGTGTTCTTCTGGCGAAATCTGGGCGTACGCGATTCCGGACGCGGCCAACCCAATCACCACCATTGTGGCTACAGGCAAAAGAAAAACGGCAATACGGCTTTGCATCGAGCGAACTCTCCCATTTCATGTGACTTCGTTACCGCTTTGGATGCGGCAATCCTTGCGTTTCTTCACGAACAAACCTGATCGGCCGCAAATCGCTTCCGAATTTGTTTAGGAAATTTTTGATTTGCCGCGAAGGATTCCATCCTCTCGTGCATCAAACCTCGCAACACCGGCCCAGAACAGGGCGTTGAATGAGTCGCGATCACGGACGATCCCATGAACCCAATGCTTTTTGGCCAAATGAAACTTGCTGCCCTCATCGCCGTTGTCGTGTTCTCGGCCGGGGCACCGCAGTCTTCCACATGCCAATGCGAGCATTGCCCATCGAAAGTCGGCTCTGCCGTTACTTCAGCAGATTCCACACCGGAATGTTGCTGCGGAACTGATTCCTCGGCACCTTGCCAGTCATGCCCTTGTAGATGTCAGCAATCATCGCCTGATCAGGGCCTTGAGCCACAGTCCGAAGTTCCATCGCCGATCTTCGCGAGCGAGCGAGTCTTTGCGTCGCACTGGACAGGCAGTTCACTTTCACGCGCGGTCACGCAGGCTTCTCCCGCCGTGCTGGCGGGTGCGCCGCTTTGCGTTGCCCTATGTCGTTTTCGTTTGTAGCGCACGTCATTTCCGACGTTCGCCCCACTGCAATAGACCAAACGACATTCTCAAACGGAAAGTGATTTCAAAATGATCATGCAAGAACGATATGCTCCCATCGCAACAGAAAGCTATCAACGCGGAGCCACCGAGCCACTCCTAATTGGCTGCCCGGTATGCGGACGCCCCGCAAAGGTTCGCCCGCACCTCATTGGCGAAGAAGTTGCGTGCGGGCATTGCCACGGCACCTTTGTCGTGACGGAACAAATGAATGGCGAGAAGATCGCGAGATCAATGACCGCCGCTCGAGAGACCTCGAAACAAGAATCGCCCGTTCGCTCGACATCGATACGGCCATCTCGTGAACGGGAGAAACTGCCCAATCCGCATCAAAGTCGCCGATCAACGCCACGTCCCGTCGCATTCATCGTCGAACCACGCGACGAGGTTTACGCTCGATTGGCCGGTGATCTGATCGATGCTGGCTATCGCGTCGTCAGAGCCTTGTCGGCTACGGATGCACTGAAGGCGTGCGGAAAGTATCGCCCTAAACTCGTCCTGGCGCAGCTTGCCCTTCCGAGCCAAAGGGCATGGCAGTTGGCACCGAAATTGGCGATGCTCGATTGCGATACGCAAGTCGTTTTGTACGGTGCTGAGGTCGCAGTCCACGACTATGCCATGGCCGACTTCTTGGGCATCGAAGAATTGGTCGAATACGGCGGTGACTTGTTTCGACTTTCGGCACGGATTCGTCAGGTGCTTGGTAGCGAGTTGCCTGTGCAAACTGAATCGAAATACCGAAGCGTTGCCTAAAAACGGCGTCGCCCAAACAATACAAACAAGCCAATCATCGAAGGACCGATTTCATGCTAATTCTGTCACGCAAAATGGGTGAGTCGATTTGCTTGCCCGGAACGAACACCACGATCACGGTTCACCGGACTTCCGGCGGTCGAG
>CAXBHV010001657.1:0-1941 GCA_963974855.1 uncultured Rhodopirellula sp.
CTACGATCCCGTGGTCAGCTTCGGAAACCCTAAACCTGAAAAGGCGGAGGCGTACAGCGAAGCCGATCTGTACGAGAACGTTAAACTCAGCGAGATGGCAACTGCGGCGATGGACGTGCTTGATTCACGCAGCGACCGTTGGTGGTTGATGGTCGAATCAGGCGACGTTGACTGGGCGAACCATTCCAACAACATCGACAACTCGATCGGCGCGGTCCTCAGTGGCGACGACGCGTTTGAGGCGGTGGTTCAATGGATTGAAAACAACGGTGGTTGGGACGAAACCGCATTGATCCTGACCGCCGATCATGGTCACTACTTCAACCTCGTTCGACCCGAAGTATTGATCCAAACGCCCGCCGAGTAGGGCGTGATGAACCGTGCGCTAACGCTGGTCCATTCTAAGTGGATGTAGGGCCGGTTCCGACCGGCCAATCGCAACCCGGCTGGTGGGAACCGGCCCTATGCCATTTCGGAAAATGCGCGAGCGTTCTTGTCGATAACTACGCAAAATAATTTGAGTATTTCCACGTCAGCATAGGACTGTCGGAGAAATGACTGTCGTAGCGGAACTCGTCAAGAGTTTCGACCAGCCTGGAAAACGAAAGTCTTGACGACTTCCGCTACGGGAAACTTCGTCACTTGTTGTTCAGCCCGTGCTTAGTCGGCTGCCAACAGCTTTGCCGTTGCGATCCGAAGACTCTCCAGTCCCGTTGCCGACAGCCTGCCGTATGCCGACGTACCGGCGTCGGCTTCATTGGTTTTGTGGACTTGAACGTTCAAGTCCACATATTGGTCGACAAATTGCCGCATCTGCAGCTGCGACCAACCTCGGTGCTTCTGCAGCAGGTTCAAGTACTCGATCAACTGCTGCGCATCTCGATACGCCTTGAGTCGCAGCGAATGCCGGACGACCGTTTCGCCATTTGGATTTTTGTCAAAGATGAACAGTCCCAGCTGATCTGCCTCACGTAATGCACTGCCCGATTTGTTAACCGTCTGCCAGGGAACGATGCCGGTCGCTCCGTTCTGCCAAGCATCCAGTGCCCAGGCCTGGACGTTGCGATTGGTCTCGTGGACGTGATTCGTTGTGCCATAAACCCACGCCTTCAGCCCGTCTCGCTGAATGCGGTCGGTGACCAAACGCCGATAGTGTTGGATCGCCGATGAGGACACAACCCATAGGTCATCACGCCCGTCCAGCTGGCCTCGACAGTATTCGGGTCGGGAAATGTCGATGCGATAATCGATCTGCACATCCGCTGCACCTTCACGGCCGCGATCAGTCAGTTCTCCATAAAACTGCAATGCTCGGTAATCCCAATAGCTGGTCGGTTCATCTAGAATCCACGGAGCTTTGGTCTTTTCGTCGAGCGATCCCTTGTTATTAAAGTACACCTGGAATCCGGTCTGTTTCCATCCTTTAGCATCGGCAAGCCGAGCAAAATCTCTCAGGATGTTGACGTACGTGCGAGCGTACTCGGGGTGCGCATCAAACGCATTGTATGCGTCAAGATCGCCATTGAAGTAGGCTCGACAATGGAGCGGCCAGCTTTCGTGAAACGTCAGATAGAAGCCCGGTGCCGGGATCGGCCCACGATGGCCATCTTTGAACAGCGAGCCATCGATGTACGGACCAAAGGCTTCTACAAAATCGTCCCAGTATCCTGTTCTGGCATCGGGCTGAATGTCATCGTACCGCTTGTTGTCCATCCGTCGTCCGGAACGAAGACGCATATCAAGGTTACTCTTTCTTGAACCCGGAGCCGCAGTGTTGTGCGAGTAGTGCAAGATATTGGCATGTACTCGATGGTCGTATGCAATTTGCTGAAGAGCATAGTAATCGTTGACGTGCTCGGGCAGCCCGTAGCCATTCATCTCGCACAGAAATGTCGCTTGTCGAGGCAACGCGAAGGGCAGGACATTGATCGACAGCGGCAC
>CAXBHV010001658.1:0-1941 GCA_963974855.1 uncultured Rhodopirellula sp.
GCGGGACCCGGCCGCTCACGCGCGAGCGGCTCACTAAGTCAGCAGCCCTAGCACCAAAACGGCCAATTTGCTGAAAGACTCCTGTCTAACTGCTTGGATTCGCAGTCGGCGATGCGTGACTAGGCGTCCGCGAGCTCGACCGAGTTCGAAATCGACCAGACCAGTTTGCCAAGGTCGGCAAAGACGTTAGGCGATTTGTGTAAATAACCTGCGTTCATTTCACGACAACGACGCAGCGTTTCGACGTCATCTCGCCCGGTGACAAATACCTTCTTGATTTTCCCGACCGACTCGTCCTGGTTCAAAAACTCCAACGCAGTCAAGCCATTGCCAGTCGGTGTTTCCACGTCAGCAACGATCAGATCAAAGTCCTCGGTTCGCAATTTTGACATCACCGAAAGCCAATTGTGAGTCACAGTGACGTTGTGACCCGAAGCTTTGAGCGTTAAGAGTAAGGAGTCAGCAAAATCGATGTCGTCTTCGATTACTAAGATGTTTAGCGGGTTCATTGGATTCGACTTAAAGGTGGGGGAAGGTTTACAGGGAGGATTCGACAACCGCAAACAAGGCGTCGTTTGAATACGGCTTGCACAAAAAATACTTAGCGCCAATATCCAGGGCTGTTGTCTTGTCGCCGAGACTTGCCGACGCAATGATCACGGGAATCTGACACGTGGTTGCATCGGATTTGAGCTCTGCCAATGCCGTAAGACCATCCATGTGCGGCATGCGAATGTCCATCAAGATGACATCGGGCTGATTGACGCGAATTTGCTCAAGACCGTCACATCCATCGACTGCGGTAGTGACCGCGTAATCGCGAGTCTCCAAGCGAAGCCGCGTGCCGAAGCGGATTGCTTCGTCATCTTCAATGATCAAAACGTGTTTTTTTTCAGACATGATTCATCTCGCACTGATTTTGGTTCCAATCAAAAGGGTGCAAGGTAACTTCTACCTCGCAAAGTATTTCTTGCATCAAGGCTTCGATTCCAATGTGTATCGAAAATGTTCCCTGCTGCTGGATATGAAGCTTTGGCAAGGGGCCCTGAGGACGATTGCGATTCAGCGACGTTGTTTCTTTTTCGATGCGAGTCAGAAACGAGGTCGCGCTCTCGGGGTTGGCGTGTTGAATTACCAACCACGTCGTCGGCCCGGTCTTGATCAGCAGATCATGCGAATGCAGTAAGTAATTTAGTAACAGGTGGATTTCTTCGGCCCGCTGTGACATTTCGGTATCAATCTCGGCCTCGATCCGAATCATGCAAACCGAAGCATCCGCGTCAATGTGCTGCAACCGAGTGAAATAGCGCTGTGCGACCGTTTGCGGATCATCAAAGGGAACCGTGAACGCGAATGTACTGCCCTCACCTACACTGCTGACCAATGACATCTGTCCAAGATTCAAATCCACGAGCTCTTTGGCAATATTCAAGCCAAGGCCAAATCCCTTCGTCGAACTCAACAATTGAGTGTTCGCTTGACGAAACCTCGAGAAAATCTGTTCGCGTTGTTCGGGTTCAATTCCGGGCCCCGAGTCTCGGACTGCAAATGTAACTTCGCGATCACGCTCGGAACTCGAAATCGTGACTACGATCGAGTCTCCGGCACTCGAGAACTTGATGGCGTTGACAATCAGGTTGATCAGAGTTCGCGATACTTTTTCCGCATCACAGAAAATTGGTGTTTCGGTTTCATCGGCATGGAATTCGATGCTGATTCCACGCAGTGATGCACGTTGTTGCAGCCCCGAAAGAATATGAGTAACGATCTGGCTCGAATCACATGTTTCTCGGTTGGCTGCCAATAATCCAGATTCGTGGCGACTGATGTCCAACATGTCATCGACAATATTGTTTAGGTCGTCGACTCGATCTTCGATTACACGCAGCATCCGGCATTGTTCTTCGCTGACGACACCTACGGCACCATCGGGAATCAGAC
>CAXBHV010001659.1:0-1940 GCA_963974855.1 uncultured Rhodopirellula sp.
AATCGAACAGAACCCGCCGCTGGGCAGCTGCAGAGTCGCACTGTTTCCGCCTTCATCCTCGTCGACAACGGCTTTCCAGTTATCGGGATACAGAAAACGAAGTCCGAATTCGTCAAAAGTTGCTGGCATTTTCTCGTTTTGAATTTGCGTAAAGACGGAGACAAACCCCGCCGCGGAAGGGACGATGGTCAGAAAAAGGATATTGCCAAAAAGACATGCGGAAGTGGACATCCCGCACCGATCTTTACATTGCATTTAGCAGGGAAATCTTGCTAAAAGGAGACAAAGAACGTTCTTTTCCCAACGCGATCGACCTCAATGAAATCGAATTTCGCCCTCATGATACTGATGATAGCGGTGTTGGCGTTAGCCGGCTGCCGCTCGATTCGGCGGATCGGTGAAAGTCGACAATCGATTGCGGCTAGGCGACTTTCCGGGCAGGGCTTCAAAGCCATGCACAACAACCAGTGGGATGTGGCTGAAACGCTGTTCACCGACGCCTTGGATGTTTCAGGTGCCGACGACCGCGCCCATTGGGGATTAGCCGAGTCGCTGTGGCAACGGGGCGAGCATGACGCGGCGATTGAGCACATGGAACGAGCTGTGCGGCTCAGTGCCAGCGACCCCAAACGTGTCCAGCGTCTTGGCCGCATGTATCTGGAAGTGGGACGCGACCAAGAGGCTCAGCAGCAAAGTCTTGCCGCGTTGGCAACGGCCCGAACCTCCGCCGACGTGTGGGCGTTGCGAGGAGATTGCCTGCTCGCTGCAGGCCAGTTGCCCGATGCACTGGCTGCATATCATCGTGCGTTAGCGTTACAACCGGATTTTCCCGAAGTCCAATTGCAGACCGCAGAAATCTACCACCAAGAACACCGCTATGGGCGGCTGCTTGCGACGCTTGACCGGTTGCAAGATGGAGTGGGAACCGATGCGACACCAGCCCGAGCCGATGTGCTGCAGGGGATTGCGATGCGGCAACTCGGACGTAGCGACGAGGCTCAGAAATGTTTCGTGCGTGCGGCCGAGAAAGATCCCGCCGATTCCACGGCGCGTTTAGAGCTCGCCACCTTGCTGCTGGATCAAGGCAACGTCGAAGCTGCCAAAGAATCGCTCGCGATGGCATTAAAACTGAATCCCAATTCGGTGGGCCCCAATTCGCTCGGCGGCGACGCGAACTGGGCTAACGAGATCCGAAAGCAACAAGAGCGACTGGCCAACGAAGAGCACGGGATCAACGGTTCGGCACGGTTGCGATAAATGGTTGCGAACACATCGTCAGACACGCTTCACGACGACGGCTAATACGGACCGTAACGGTTATTCAACCAAACCGAGTGCCGAATTGTTCAGGTAAAGTCGAAAACCTGACAGAAAAACAGTTCCGACGGCGGCCCCTTTCGATTTTGCGAGCTAGGCTTTTGATGGATTACCACGCTCATCCAGCTAAGAGTGAATAGATGCAACAATCGAATGTACCCACCAACTATCTGTCAGCGGTAACTCCGGAAAACTTTTCGGTATCAAGTCACCCTGCGTCCGCTCCCAATGCCTTTGTTGATCGCCGCGGAAGCAGTGCAGCGAAGCCTGGCGGAGAACGTCGCCAATTCGGCAGTTCGCATAGCGGGCTTTCCGACGACGGACGTCAACTCGCCGTCGCGATTGACCAATACAAGTTGGAACATCATCGACGTTACATCACGTGTGATGAAATGCTGATGGTGATCGAAACTCTCGGCTATTCCAAATAACTTATTTGATCAGCGGCTGCAGCAATTGCCGACGTGTGACCACCGATCGCATGTCGCCGTGATCATCGAACAAGACCGCCACATCGCTGGCGGCATCATAGAGCCGCAACAAAATCCGCAGATGGCGATCCGTGGTCCGCCCACGAATGACCGGTTTGATATCGACTCGCGGATTCGTCACACATAGATCGG
>CAXBHV010001660.1:0-1933 GCA_963974855.1 uncultured Rhodopirellula sp.
GGCAGTAAAAAGTTTGCTCGTTTGATCCGCGAAGACAAATACGAGGAAGCGGTCGAGATCGCACGCGAACAGGTTGAAAACGGGGCAACGATCATCGACGTCAACTTCGACGAAGGCATGCTCGATGGCGTGGCCGCGATGGAGCGTTTCTTGCGTTTGATCGCTGGTGACAACGTGGTTGCTGCCGTCCCCGTGATGATCGATAGCAGCAAATGGGAAGTGCTTGAGACAGGCCTTCGCAACGTTCAGGGCAAAGCGATCGTCAACTCGATCTCGCTCAAAGACGGCGAGGAAGAGTTCCTGCGTCGTGCTCGGCTGGTGCGCCAATATGGTGCTGCCGCCGTGGTTATGGCGTTTGACGAAGAGGGCCAAGCCGCCGATGAAGAGAACAAGGTGCGGATCTGTAAACGTGCCTACGACTTGCTTACCACGAAGATCAACTTTCCACCCGAAGACATCATCTTTGACCCGAATATCCTGACCGTTGCGACGGGAATGGAAGAGCATAACAACTACGCCGTTGACTTTATCAACGCTGTCGCACGGATCAAGAAAGAATGTCCCGGTGCAAAAACCAGCGGTGGAGTAAGCAACATCAGCTTCAGTTTCCGCGGAAACGATCCTGTCCGCGAAGCGATCCACAGTGCGTTCCTGTTCCATGCCATCAAGGCCGGTTTGGACATGGGGATCGTCAACGCGGGACAGTTGGAAGTCTACGAAGAGGTGCCCAAGGAACTGCTCGAGCGTGTCGAAGACGTGCTGCTTAATCGCCGCCCCGATGCGACCGACCGGATGCTTGAATTTGCCGAAACCGTCAAAGGTGGCGGCAAAAAGAAATCAGGCGAAGACCTGGCTTGGCGAAGCGAATCGGTCGCCGAGCGAATGAAGCACGCGTTGATCAAAGGCATCGACAAGTACATTGTCGAAGACACCGAAGAGGCGCGTCAGCACTTTGACAAGTGCCTGCAAGTGATCGAAGGTCCGTTGATGGACGGCATGAAAGTCGTCGGCGATCTGTTTGGTGCGGGGAAGATGTTTTTGCCGCAAGTCGTCAAAAGCGCTCGCGTGATGAAAAAAGCGGTGGCCTATTTAGAACCGTTCATGGACGAAGAAAAGCGTCTCGCAGGGACCGAAAATGATGCCGCGCGAGGCAAGTTCTTGATCGCCACGGTCAAAGGTGACGTCCACGATATCGGCAAAAATATCGTCGGTGTGGTGTTGCAGTGCAATAACTACGAGGTCATCGACCTGGGCGTGATGGTCTCGGCGGAACGGATCTTGGAAGAAGCGGTCAAACAAGGTGTGGACATGATTGGACTGAGCGGTCTGATCACGCCAAGTCTTGACGAGATGACACATGTCGCACGCGAAATGAAGCGTGCAGGAATGACGATGCCGTTGTTGGTCGGTGGTGCAACCACCAGTGCCAAGCACACGGCGGTCAAGATATGTCCGGCATATGACGGGCCCGTCATCCATGTGCTCGATGCAAGTCGCAGCGTGAATGTGGTCGAACGCTTGCTCAGTAAAGAACATCGTGACGAGTTTATTGCCACCAACGTTGAGACTCAAAAGAAGTTGGTCGCGAGTTTCCGTGATCGGCAACAAAAGCTGGTGCCGTATGCTGAAGCACTCGAAAAACGATTCACGGTCGATTGGGCAACCACGCAAATTGACAAGCCGTCGTTCACCGGTTTGCAAGTATTGAAGGACTTTCCGCTCGCGGAAATTCGACCCTACATTGATTGGTCGCCATTCTTCATGACTTGGGAATTGAAGGGCAAATATCCTAAGATTTTTGACGACAAAACGGTTGGGGTGGAAGCCAAGAAAATTTACGACGACGCCAATGCATTGATGGATCGCGTTATCGCCGACGGTTCTCTCAAAGCGAACGCGGTGTACGGTTTTTGGCCTGCGGCAAGTACTGGCG
>CAXBHV010001661.1:0-1928 GCA_963974855.1 uncultured Rhodopirellula sp.
GAAGACAACAGACCGCTAGCGCAAAAACGGCCAATCTATTGAAAGACTCCTGCCTAACTGCTTAGGTTGCTCCTGATTCTGACGCCCGAGCCAAAGAGACGCTACAATCCGCATTCCGTCCGTTGCTCTTCAAAACACAACTCAACTCAACTCAAAAAAAACCAAACGGTACGTACGATGCAATTTTATCGTTCAGCAAAGGTCCGCGGAGTGATCGTGTTTGTTTTGATACTGTTTCCGATCGCTGCAGTCGCGAGCGATCCATGGCCTCAATTTCGCGGTCCCGACGCGAACGGCGTGGTGACCGATGCAGCCAATTTGCCAACCGAGTGGACCGCGAGCGAAAACGTTGCCTGGAAGACCGACATTCCAGGACGAGGATGGTCATCACCGATTGTCTGGGGCAACCGCGTCTTTTTGACGACTGTCATCAACCACGGCGAAGGCGAAGAACCCAAAAAGGGATTGTATTTTGGTGGCAATCGCCTCGAATTGCCTGCTTCGGAACACGAGTGGGTCGTGATCTGCTTGGATATGAACAGCGGAGATTTACTTTGGAAAAAACAGGTTCGTAAGGCATCACCGAAAACCTCGATCCATCTAAAAAACAGCTATGCATCGGAGACCCCGGTCACCGATGGCAATCACGTGTACGTCATGTTTGGCGGGGTGGGTGTCTATTGTTTTGACATGGATGGCAACGAGGTGTGGATGCAAAACCTAGAACCCCGCAAAACGCGATATGGTTGGGGGACGGCGGCGTCACCGGTTTTATTCGGCGATCGATTGTATGTTGTCAACGACAACGACGAAGAGTCTTACTTGATGGCGTTGGACAAACGCACCGGCGAACAAGTCTGGCGTACACCGCGTGACGAAAAGAGCAACTGGTCGACTCCTTACATTTGGGAGAACGACTTGCGTCGCGAGATCGTGACACTGGGTTCCGGAAAAGTTCGCTCGTACGATTTGGATGGCAACTTGCTGTGGTCGCTCACGGGCATGTCGAGTATCACAATTGCAACGCCTTACCAGTACAACGGATTGCTTTACATCAGTTCCGGGTATGTGGGTGACAGCGATCGTCCGCTGTACGCGATTCGCCCCGGAGCCAAAGGAGACATTTCACTCGAGGGAACGGAGACTTCGAACGAATCGATTGTCTGGAGTCAACCGACCGGAGCGCCGTACAATCCGACAACGATCGCATATGATGGAATCGTGTACGTGTTATATGACCGTGGTTTGTTTGCCGCGTATGATGCCGCAGATGGCACCGAAGTTTACTCAAAGGTTCGGATCCCCAACGGAGGCGAGTTCACATCGTCACCGTGGGCCTATGACGGCAAGATTTTTTGCATCAACGAAGACGGCGTGACGTCGGTAATCAAGGCCGGCAAAGAATTCGCGTTATTGGGTAGTAACCCGCTATCCGACGACGACATGGCGATGGCAACGCCCGCAATCGCTGGCGACCGATTGCTAATCCGCACCGCCTCGCGAATCTACTGCATTCAAAAGTAGGATCGCCCTCGCGATTGGCCCCCTTGGAAATCAAACCACAACGAAAGTCTTGACCAATTCCGTTACGTTACTTTGGCGTTGTGCGAGGCAAGTTTGGGGTGCGAGAACACGCTTTTGATTTGGGTCACTGATGGCGGTTTGACTAGATGCAGGTCAAAGCCGGCAGCACGTGAGTTCTTGCGATCTTCTTCTTGCCCGTAACCGGTCAGGGCAATCAGTAAGACATCGTCGAATTCAGGTTGTCGACGTATTTCTCTTGCGACTTCGTGGCCGTCCATGCCGGGCAGCCCGATGTCGAGAAAAACTACTTGCGGCCGAAAATCATTGATCCGTGCTAACAGGGTAGGGCCGTCGGATGCGGTTTCGACTTCGTGATCTCCGACTTTCATTAGTAAAGCCTTCAA
>CAXBHV010001662.1:0-1920 GCA_963974855.1 uncultured Rhodopirellula sp.
TGAGAGAACGTTTGCAATCTGGAGGATTGTCGACCGAGCATGGTCAGGGAGCGTGGGCCAAACAGCAATTAGGCGGCTCAAGCTCTGAAAATCGGCACCGACTTGCGGTTCATTTTCGAGTACGCCCGTCACTTCGTTTGCGTCATTCGCCGCCGGCGACTGACATGCTTTGTTGCAAAAGTGCTGCTGTGGCGCTGCCGAGATTTCCCGTATTTCACCTAAGTGATTACAGGGGCAACCACTTACGTTGTCGGCGAAACGGTCTACGGAACCGAAGGTTAGAGGTTCGAATCCTCTGGGGTGTACTCCTTCTGACTCATGACACTCTCTGTCATGAGCTGCCAAGTCCTGACTATCTAAGGACTTATGGCATTCTTGGTTCGTCGACGCTTCGACTGCCATTTTGTCGTCAACTGACACAGGCTGCCTATCTTTGCCATCCTCAGCCACCGATGTGCTGCTGTGGCGCTGCCAAGCTTCGTCTGCATCTTCGAGATCCAACGGTTTCGATGGCCCGGTGATTGGCTCTTCAACCATTGCTTTGGCCGGTGCCCGAAAACTCGGGAGCTTCGCAACGGCGTCCACCTTCTCATCGAGGTCAGTGTGCGTGTAGATGTTCATCGTCAACCGAATGTCACTATGCCGTGCCATCGTCTGGGCAACCTTCGGCGAGACGTTGGCTCGTGACAGATTGGTGATAAACGTGTGTCGGTTCGCATGGAAATCCGCGAATAGGCCACCAGCGTTTTCATAGGAAAGGTAGTCGGATTCCTCGCGACGTTTTCGTTCTTCTGTATCACTTTCATCGACTTCTTCAATCCAAGCATCCCGAGCGGTCTGCAAGTCGTGCTTCATCATCTCCGACGTTTTTCGATCGGTGCCACATGTCTTCTTGGACAACGGGAAAAGCAGGGTTTCATGCTTCGGAACTCGCAATTCCAGCCACTCGCGAAATTTCTCAACGACCTCTTGGGGAAGCACTTGGATGTCCTTCTTTCGTCGTTTGCTGTAGGACGCTTCCACCGTCACACGTGGGGGAGTCGCGTCAAGCTGAAACGAGTCCAACGTCAGGCTCGATATCTCCCCTCGCCTGTAGCCGGTTGATGCTGCGATGATGTAGATAATCGCTCGATCGATTCCGTCGATCGCCTGAACGGGCTTGCCACCTTCTGCGGCGATAATCAGCCGCTGAAACTCGTCCACCGAAATCGCACGTCGATCATGGCGGCGATCGGTGTCCACGTTCAGTTTGGGGATTTCGGTGATTGGGTTCGCTTTGATCAACGAGCGTTTGCAGAGCCAACCACAAAACTGGTGCATCGCTTGCCGGTAATGGTTGCTTGTCTGCTTTGCGAGCCCGCCCTTTCGTCGCTTCGCTAGGTAGTCCTCGACTGGTTGACCCGCGATGTCGGTCACGTAGGTGAACTCGCACGCTTCGATCGTTTTTTCAAGTCTTGGCCTGAGGTTTTCAAGCTGCTTCTCTGAAACATCTCTCTGACGGAGGTGCTTTATGTACGATTCCAATTGCGGCAGAATCGCCAACTGATCGCGTTCGGGTCTTGCCTCGCGAATCCCATCACGCACCATCTTCGCTTCTTCTTCGAGCTTCAGGGCTAGCTTCTCTGTTGCCGCCTTGTCGGTGAATCCCTTGCGTTGACGGCGCTTGCCGGTTTCATCGACAAAGCTGAAATACCAGGCAGCCCGGCGATTGCCTTTGTCAACAGTCTTTCGGTAAACGCTCGCCATCGATCTAGGTCCTCTAAAAACAAACAGGGAAATTAAAATGACTTCAGTGAAACTATTTCGGCTTCACTGGTCGCGGGCAACCTTTCGCGATCCACTGACGAATCTCGGAGAGCCGCCAACGAACACTCCCACCAAGAACGACAGGTTTTGGTAATTCACCAGTGCTCTTCAGCC
>CAXBHV010001663.1:0-1920 GCA_963974855.1 uncultured Rhodopirellula sp.
ACGTTCAAGAATTCGCAACACGACTTGTCGTTACAGCACGCACACGGATTCGACGCGTAAATATCCACGTACCGCGAGTCGTATCAACCGCTCGATCGACACTTCGCTCAGCACCACTTTTGACGCGAGCAGCAACTGTCCGTTACCCAATTGAATCGGGTCGGCCAACACCATTCCTGGCTCTAGTTGTGACAACGACAGATGTCTCGGTCCCTTATCGGGTTTCGACGACGCTGCTTCAGCGAGCTCGTCTGCTGTAGGTGACTTCGCCGCACGTTTCTTGGTCGCCGCGATCCTTTGCGTTTCTAGCTGTTGCATCGCTAGCTGGATTGCAACCACTTGCGATAGTTTGATGTGCGTTTTTGTATACGAATCAATCGTTTTGCTGCTGAAGAACAAAAATCCAAGCGGTTGTTCTTTTGCAATCACTGGACAAGTCAAAGAGGACTGCATGCCTTCGCGAATCATCAATCGTGTTGAACGAGAATTTGGACGCCGTTCTAAATACTCGTTCAGATTATTGAGGATCCGCGGTTGCTGTAATCTCAGCACCACCGACAACGATGAACTGGCCAGCGCGGCAGAGTACCCGAGTCGCAGATGCGTTGAATCGTTCGAGCGGAGCCACCGTGCGGTGGCATATTCGGCCAGTTCGTCGATTTCGGCAAATCCGATTCGATCGTAGGGGATCAGGCCTGAAAAGGATTCAAAGACGAAATTGAGCGTTTCATCTAGCGTTGCACCGTTAACGATTCTGCTGGTAAGTCCGAATACGCAGTCAAGTGCCGATGACTCAGCGACGTCAATTCCCATTTTTAGCCTCCTCGTTTTCGAGCACAAATTTCGATTGTCGGTTCGATGGTTCTAATAAAAGTTACGTTGCAAAAAGCCGCCCCCCCGGAGAATTGTGAATATTTCGGCGGACCGCATTTAGATGACGCAGGTCGAACTTTGTGAGGCACGGAAGTGTCGCAAGCAGCAGAAAGACATTACCCTTCCTTTCAAAATACGATTTCCAATCGCCACTTTTGATCATGCAAGTTTGATTCCGAGCTATCTCATTGCCTGAAACCACTGTGTCAAACCGTTCCATCACTAACATCGCTCCCGTTGTAGCGTCGGGTGTATTGCTCGCGGTTGTGGGTACATTCCTATTCGCACTGAAATCGATCTTTATCAAATTGGCGTTTGCCGCCGGGGCGACTCCAGTCTTGCTGTTGACGTTGCGAATGCTATTTGCATTTCCGTTGTATGTAATGGTGTTGGCGTATCAGCCAAACTCGGCGTCACATGAGCCGCTGAAACTATCGCTAGCCGCTCGTTCATTTGGATTGGGTTTTCTGGGCTACTACCTGGCGTCCTACCTCGACTTGACCGGTTTGTCGTATATCACGGCCCAGCTCGAACGTTTGACGTTATTCACCTATCCGACCATGGTCGCGTTTCTGGCCTGGATGTTTTTGGGCGAGCAGATCAATAAACGCATCATCACAGCAATCCTATGCACCTATGCGGGTGTTTTGTTGATGTATGGTCAAGAGCGAATGTTTTCCAGCGGCGACGATGTCGGTTTCGGCGTCATCCTGGTGTTGGGCTCGGCATTGAGTTACTCGCTGTACGTTTTGTTTGCCAAACCGACGATGCAGCGGATCGGCAGCCGACGATTTACCAGTTTGGCGATGATCGGATCCACTTTTTTTGTCATTGTGCACTACGCTTGCACGCACCCGATCAGTGACCTGTTCGGTGTTGCACCCATCGTGTTTGTTTATGGACTGATCTTGGCATTCGTATGCACGGTAATACCGAGTTTTATGATCAACGAGGCCATCCTACGGATCGGAGCGACTCGAACTACCGTGATCGGATCCGTTGGCCCCGTGTTAACAATGTTGATGGCCATCATGGTGCTGCACGAAC
>CAXBHV010001664.1:0-1915 GCA_963974855.1 uncultured Rhodopirellula sp.
CGAATCGGAACCCGCCGCCACCAAAGATGATTGTCCGGATCGATCGCGAGATTGGACTCGGCACCGGCGTTGGACGAACTCATTCGATAGACTGCCGAATTCACAATCAATCGATGCAGATGTTTCATGCTGTACCCGCTATCGATCAACTCGGCGGCGAGCCAGTCCAGTAGCGCTGCGTTTTTCGGTGTCGCTCCATTGCGGCCCATGTCGAACACCGTTGCCACCAAGGGTTGGCCAAGATGCCGAGTCCACAAGTGGTTCACCGCAACGCGAGCGGTCAACGGGTGGTTACGGTCGGTGATCCAGCGAGCCAGTGCCGTGCGCCGGCCACTGCTTTGCGGCGGAAACTCGACTGCCGGATCGTCCTTGCCCGTACTCAGGAATCGCGTGGCCGACCACTGGGCACCAATTAGCGGCGTAAAAGAATCATCGGGGCCAATCGCAGCAGCAAGTGTTTGCTCTGCCTTGGCGACTTTCTCCTTCGCTTTCACCTGCTCTTTTTCGATCGCTTCGCGTTTATCCTCGGCCGCCTCCCCGAGTCGCTGCTGGACCTCGACCAAAGATCGCTGAGCCTGCAACAGTGAAACTTGACGTTCTGCACGAATCGCTGCGGCTTTCGCTTCCAAAACGACTTTCTCGTCCGCAGACTCGTCCCACTTCGATTGCATCGCTTCGTAACGTAGCGACACGCTTTCGCATTCTGCATTGGCGATGTCAACGTCCACGCGAGCAAGCTTCAAAGCGTATTCAACAGCGGTGTCGTCCTCGCCTGCCTTTTCCTTGGCAGCTTCCGCTTGCTTCAGCTTCGTCTCGAAGCCTTTTTGTTTTGCCGTTGAGACTGCCAAATGGTTCTCGAGCACCCATCCACGACGCTGCGGCTGCCACGCTTCCGCTGGCAATTGGATCGGTTGGATGTCGAGCGGGTTGTCGCCAGCGGTTTCAAAATCGAGAAACTCCGGCACACCCGGCTGGATCACCTTCGATTTATCAGGATTGCCCTCTTCGCCACGAATCAATCGGTACGTCGGCGTATCTAGCAAAGCGTCAAACGCCCGCGGCAGCCCATCTTTTATCAGATTGGCTTCGCCCGGCAGCATGTCCATTCGCACTTGGTACGGTTCGAAGAACGCACGCATTTTGTAGAAGTCGGTGTGCTCGATCGGATCAAATTTGTGGTCGTGGCATTTAGCACAATCAAACGTTAACCCGAGGAACGCTTTGCCGACATGCTCGACCGTTTCGTCCATCCATTGGTTGCGATTGAACAAGAAAAAGTTTCTCGCCAAATAGCCGGTGGCCACGAGTGCATCCGTGTCATTCGGGTGCAGCTCGTCACCGGCTAACATCAGCCGCACCATTTCGTCATAGCCGCGGTCTTCGTTTAGCGAATCCACGATCCAATCACGCCAATGCCAGAGATGACGTTGGCTGTTTCGCAGCTGAGCGTTTAGCCCCCACCAATCGCTATACCGCCAAATGTCCATCCAGTGACGTGCCCATCGCTCGCCATGACGTGGATCCTCAAGCAACCGCTCGACGATCTTCTCGTACCAATCGGAAGCCGTGTCTCGTTCGGCCGCAACGATCTCTTCACTTGACGGCGGGATGCCGATCAAATCGAGATACAGACGACGCACCAAGATCGATCGTGCCGCGTCGGGTTGCGGCGTTAACCCGTGTTCTTCGTGAGCTTTTGCAATAAACGAATCGATCGGGTTACGTACCCAAGACGCATTTTCGACCGTTGGCACCACCGGACGCACAACCGGCTGGAAGGCCCAATGATCATCGGGATCGGTCTCCGGTTGCTCGTCCTCAGGTGCGGGTGCTCCGGCAGCAATCCAGGCGGAGAGCAACTCGATTTCTTCTTTCGATAACGGTTCACCCTCGTGCTCGGGAGGCATTCGATCCT
>CAXBHV010001665.1:0-1913 GCA_963974855.1 uncultured Rhodopirellula sp.
AGGGGTCGCTCGCGACGCCTCGAAAGACGAAATCAAGAAAGCTCACCGCAAGCTGGCGCTGAAATATCATCCCGACAAGAATCCTGATGACAAAGCGGCACGCGAGAAGTTCAAGCGTGTCCAGGAGGCTTACGATGTGCTCAGCGACGAAGAGAAACGCGCAGCCTACGATCGATACGGTGCCGATTTCGAAAAAATCCGCGGTGGGGGATTCAATCCGCATGCCTCCGGTGCCGCTGGCTTTGACGGGCTCGACCTCGAACAAATTTTTGGTGGCCGCGGTGGTGGTGGTGATGTGAAGTTCGAAGGCGGCTTCTCGGACTTCTTTGAACAGATGATGGGAGGCGGTGCGCCAGGCCGCGGCGGGGCTGGTCGGGGTGCTGGACGCGGTCGACGTGCGGCGCCGCCACAACGAGGCCAGAACGTGCGTCACGAATTGGAATTGCCTCTGCAAACGGCCGTGCTCGGGGGCACCACCGAGTTCTATCTAAACCGCTCGGGCAAAAACGAAAAATTGTCGGTCACGATTCCGCCAGGCGTGGAGTCAGGCTCGAAAATTCGCTTGCGTGAACAAGGCCAACCGTCGCCCAACGGAGGCCCCACTGGCGATTTGATCTTGTTGATCAAGGTTTCAGACCATCCGCACTTTCGCCGGCTCGGCAAGAACCTGGAACTAAAAATTCCCGTTTCGCTCCCCGAAGCTGTCTTGGGCGCAAAGATTGATGTGCCGACGCCGAGCGGTACGGTGGCGATGTCGATTCCCGCGGGATCGAGCAGCGGACGCCGCTTGCGACTGAAGGGACAAGGGATCCGTAGCCGCGATGGTTCCGCCGGTGACTTGATCGTCGAGTTACAAATCCGGTTGCCGGAAACGATTGATGACGAGTCGAAGGAACTGATCGAAAAGTTTGCTGAACGTAACCCAATGAACCTGCGACACGATTTGCGGTTCTAGGGGGACGTGCGGATCGAGAAGTGTCGTCTTTGCAAGTAGCGAAAGTCGCGTAGACTTTTGGCGAGCTAGTCAAACGGGTGATAAGTCGACCTTTGTTAGCGGTAGAACAAGTACTAGCGAACGTAGCTACAGTTCGAAACCCAAGTCTTTTGTCAAAGTACCTAGCCCCGGTTTTCTCGCGGTACCCGGTGCCTCACGGCCCACGGCTCACAAAAACGACTGGCCACGTGCTTCCTTCATGGAAAATCTTTGTGCGTTATCTGTTTCCCAAATCTCGTCGCATTGTTCACAGTTCGCAGTTCACCGTGATTCTGCGCCGCGGGGTATGTGTGGCCGACGGCGTGCTGGTGTTGTTTGCGGTCAAGAGCGAAGAGGGAGCTCCGAGCCGATTGGGGGTCACCATTCCTAAACGCACCGGGAATGCGGTGGTGAGAAACCACTGGAAACGCCTGATCCGCGAATCGTTTCGGACGCAGCAGGATCGGGTGCCCGCTGGCATGAATCTAGTCGTCCGGCCCAAAAAGGATGCCAAGCCGGAATGGGCGAAGATTGCAAAATCGATTCCCTATCTGACTCGTAAAGCAGCCAAGCGACTGGGAGATGGGAAGTGAGTAATAAAGAAGGGAGGGTGAATCCCGCTTTGCCTCCCAGCTCCTTACACTCTTTCCGCTTCCACGCCGGAACTCTGCTGCGGTCGGGCCTGCTTACTGCTCGTTGATCGGATTGTCTTCCAAGTCGCCTTCGGTCAGGATTTGGAAGCCTTTTTCTTGCAGCGTCTTCATCGCGAAATCGATGTTCTCGACCATGATCGCCACCGCGGGTTTGCCGTGAGGACGGACCAGCAGCGGATAGGCTTGCACGATATTCAATTCGGCCTGCAGAAGCGCCGTGCATACTCGCAGCAGCGGTTGCGGGCCCGTTGGTAATTCAACACCAATCAGATCAGTCTCGATGATCG
>CAXBHV010001666.1:0-1910 GCA_963974855.1 uncultured Rhodopirellula sp.
ATGCACTAGAAGTAGTCTTACATCCGCACATTTAGACTCCCCTCGCTTTCTTGGAATTTTTTTTGTCTGCTACGAGATCACGACCGCTTCGGCTCACTCGCATTATGTTGTCGATTGCGGCGGTTATCGGTGTGGGTTGCTCGATTTATTACAACCAAACGCTTGCGCGGCTACGCCAAACTCATTCGGAGCTGCGAGAGCAGGTTGGATTCTTGGAGGTCGACGACCCAACGAAGGTTGCGATTTCGTACGTCCCCTATTCCGACGAGAGTATTCCGCCTGGCGTGACTCAGGCTTACGTGTGGCGGTATCGCATGCATATTCCTGCGAACTATGGCCCGTGCTATCGCACGCAGCGTGGATTAGTGAAGGCGGACTCTCCGCAGGGTCGAGGTGGTTCGGGGAGTAGTTCGTCTAGCTCGAGTCCAGAACCTAAGGAAGTACTGGCGACAATGGCTCTGGTCCAGAGCGAAGGAAAATGGATATTATGCCGCAGCGTCCAGGGCAGTTCGAGTACATCAAACATGCCCGATGAATTTGATATCGATTCACTGGACGATCTTGTCATCGAAACTCCGGTGTCGGCCAAAGACGCCACACGCACCTTTGAAACGGACGAGGCAATCTGTTTGATGCGAGTGCGTGAAAAGGACCTCGCCAAGAAACGAAACGGCGAGGCAGAAAAAGACTTGTATCGAGGTTTTGCTGTTTACTTATACAGTTCGAAGCACAAAGACGCCTTTTTCGCTTGGGCCAGTGGGAAGTCAGAGTCGATGCAGGAGGCCAAGCCATGAACGAATTCCCTTCCCACATATCGCCGCAATCTACGCCAGATTCTGACAATGATTCGATGATAACGGATACGAGTTCGCGGGGGAAACGCCGACGGATTCGATTCGGATTGTTGGAGTTACTGTTGTTGACAGCCGTGGTTGCGGCCTGGCTGCCCGTCATTTTTGCCCGGCCTCAGATTCCGGTGCTTGAGTCGGAGATCGAGACGATGCGGTTCGCGACATCGCAGCTGATTATTTCCGACAAACAGAAACTGAATGCCCGCTCATTGCCGAGCATTTGGAACAATATCAGCAGTTGGAAATACAGCATTGCCCTGGACGCAGACTTGGAATTGAGGTTGGCGACCGAGTTCATCAATAAGGACGGATTCCCGGCGGACTACCAATCCGTTGCGTTGCCTGCGGGGGAACATTCCATTCACCTTAAGTGCACCAAGGATGCAGAGGGACACCACACTGAGGTGTTCATCGATGACGAGCTTGTCTTGCAACGACATCATCCTGACACTTGGCTGAAGTCCCAAGGCAGTTCCAGTACGGGCGGGGTTTCACATCAATCTGCAGCCTATGCACTGGATGAGCCACTGAAGCTAAAAGTACAACGGTTCTCAATTGATCATCCGCTCAAAAAATATGAATCGGTCGACATCCCGGATGAGTATGACAGTAAAGGCAACTATCTCTGGATTTCGTCCGCCTCGGATGTGCCACGACCTTCGCGTGTTTTTTACACGCCGCCGAACCGACACGGGCAAGAAGGCACTGGGCATCGCCAGGGGATCAAGGTTTTTCGATCCAACCAAACGGGGTTAATTGGATTGCTTGGCGTCATACCGTCGCTGAACTCGATTCTCGGCGATAATCGGCAATACAACCCGTACTGTCCGCTGGGTATTACGGTCCGGCCCATTCTGGACGATCAAATAAGCCCTGGGATTGCCGAACAACAGACAGGCACAAGCGTCGGAGTCCCGGTTTCAATGCGTGAATCGATCGTCGAGCCCATTGAATACGACGATAGCTACGCTCGCGAATTGATCACCGAGAACGCGATTGGAAGCGATGGCAAGACGATGCGAATTTTTGCACACTTCAAGCCATTCGCTTCGGGAGCCA
>CAXBHV010001667.1:0-1909 GCA_963974855.1 uncultured Rhodopirellula sp.
TAAGGCATTTCAAGTTCATTGACTTTGTCGGGGAGGTGATCCCTTGGGCATGACGAACTGGCACGACGATGTGACGTAGTGCACACTCATCGCGACGGTGTGGTGTCGAGAAGCCCCGAGCCAATCGAATGTGTTGATCTACCGAGTCGCTTTGTCGGCAAGTTAATACCTTTATTCTACCCTGTTGTGATCTGGAACGTTTGCATTTGAGCCTTCGATTGCCCTATCCGAGCTGACTTGGCATTCGCTTTGCGTTTACCTGTTGTGTTGCGTTCCATATCGCTGATTGCTTACTGACGGAGATTTTTATCGATGAGCCAGGAAAATCTCGACACCATCGGAATCGACAGTGACGGTTCGCCATTTTTGATTGAACCGTTGGCAGCTTTAGCATCGCTGGAGACTTGTCCCGCTCAGCATTCGCTATTTCGTGAAGGCGAAGTTCATGCCAAGATCTACTGGATCAAAGAGGGCCGTGTACGACTCGAAATGTCAGGAACGCGAGCCGGAGCAAAGGCCATGTTAACGGCCGGACCCGGCGATTTGTTGGGATGGTCCGCCCTGCTGGGCGATCAACGAATGACCGCAACAGCGGTGGCCACGCTCGATACAACGTTGATTTCATTTGATGCGGACGCCTTGTCGCAGCTTTGCGAACAAAACCATGACATCGGCTACAAGGTGATGTTCACGATCGCCAAATCGCTGTCGAAACGATTGGTGGCAACTCGGTTGCAACTGCTCGATCTTTTCCATCAACCGCAGGGTGCCTCCGAATGAACGAGTCTGCCAAACGCAAGATGTGGTGGTCACCACGGAGCGAATTACAACAACTGATCGACACACTGCATCGCCGAGAATACAGGGTCATCGGCCCCACGGTGCGAAACTCCGCGATCATTTACGATACCCTCAACCATGTCGACCAACTGCCCAAGGGATGGACCGACACCCAGTCTCCGGCCACCTACCAGATTCAAAATACGAATAGCGAGCGACAGTTCTATTTCAACTCGAGTCCCGATTCTTGGAAAAAATTTCTTTACCCTGCTCGTCAAGAGCTAAGCGGGGCGAAGCTCACCGACGACGGCTGGCAATTCTCTCATAAAATCGACGCTCCCGAAAAAATAGCATTATTCGGTGTACGCGGCTGCGATCTGAGCGCGATCGAAATTCAGGACCGAGTTTTTCTACAAGGCGACTTTGTTGACCCCATTTATTTGCGGCGACGGGAATCGGCCTTGATCATTGCGGTGCAATGTTCCACTGCGGCTGCAACATGCTTTTGCACTTCGATGAACACCGGCCCCCACTGCACCACCGGATTCGACATCGCCCTGACCGAAACCGATACTGGCTATTGTGTTGAAACAGGAAGCGAACAAGGCGCAAGTATCGTTACCGAGCTGGGGCTTGCAACGGCCGACGCGGATCAAAAAAAACTTGCCGCGAACGAGCTTGAAAATGCCAAACAAGCGATCACAAAGCGACTTGACACGACCGACATTCATGACGATTTACTGGACAACCTGGAACACCCACACTGGGACGAGGTTGCCAAGCGTTGTTTGTCGTGTACCAATTGCACCATGGTTTGCCCGACGTGTTTTTGCTCAACCGTCGACGAAGTCAGTGACTTAGACCAGAGCGATGTGACACGCGTCCGTCAATGGGATTCGTGTTTCAACCTTGACTTCAGTTACACCGCAGGCGGCACGGTTCGCAATGATGTCCGCAGCCGTTATCGGCAATGGTTGACGCATAAGCTTGCGACTTGGCAAGACCAATTCGACACGATCGGTTGCACGGGCTGTGGGCGCTGTATCACGTGGTGTCCGGTGGGAATTGATTTGACCCAAGAGGTTGCCGCAATTCGTAATACGTCGGGCACAGGGAACTTAACGAGCAC
>CAXBHV010001668.1:0-1908 GCA_963974855.1 uncultured Rhodopirellula sp.
TCCAATGGCGTTTGACACCACGCTGAATCAGAAACGTCGGGCAGTGATGGGCGCTCTATCGAAGCAAAAGCCCAGTGTTCGTCGTAGGTGGCACCCTCTGCGATCCATTGCCGTAGAAGATTCACCTGCTGCGGAGTGGGTTTGCGTGGTGCGTGAGGTGGAGGCATGACCTCGTCGGGGTCATCAGAAATCAAGCGTTTGATCAATTCACTTTCGTCTGGCTTGCCTGCGACAATGACACCGCTGGCCCGAGCGTCCTCCTCCGTATCCAATCGAAACTCTGCCTCACGCGACGATTCATCGGGGCCATGACACTCAAAGCAACTGTTGGCCAGAATCGGACGAATGTCTCGACGAAAATCCGGTGAGCCCGCCAACGCAAGGGCCGGCTGCGATGTGACAAAAATCGGGATCAGGATGTGTAACAGCCGAAACATCATTTGCCGCCCGCTGCCTTTCGACGAGCTCGTTTGGATTCGGCTTCGTTACGGCGAGTTGGCAGTGGGGCGTTCACGTCGGCTAACCATTTGTCGAGTGTAGAACGAAGTATTTGGGCTAGCTCCGGCTGCGTGGAGCTCAGGTCATTCGTTTCGCCTAGGTCGGCACTCAGGTCATACACTTCGTCACGGTCGTCTTCGTAGAAGTGGATCAGCTTGTGACTTCCCTTGCGAATGACGCTGCAAGGCGTTTGATTGAAGGAAAGATTGTAATGCGGAAAGTGCCAATGCAACTCATCGCGACCCAGCGCCGCGCGAGGATCACGAAGCAGCGGCAACAGGCTGACTCCGTCGCATGCTTGTTGGTCAGGGACAGAACCACCAACAAGATCTGCGAACGTTGGCAGCAGATCGGTGCCAATCACCGCCGTCAAGCAAATCGAACCTGCCGGCGTGAATTTTGGCCAGCGAACAATCAGCGGAACTCGAATCCCGCCTTCGTAGAATGTGCCTTTGCCCATTCGCAGTGGCGCGGCGGTTGAGCGATTGTTCTCGCTGGATTCATGGAAGTTCCTGGATCGTTATGACTAATCGTTGTTTGTTTAAAGGAATTCGAATACTTATTCATTGGTCTTCGATTGAAACTTGCGAACACGAATCGATCGAAAGGAAACGTGGCGTGCTTTCTCTGGTGACTTCTTCACACCGTGGACCTGCAGTGCGATCACGCCCGATGGATACTTCGCATAGGCCTCATCATCAGCGACATCCGCAACCTGTTTCCCATTGATCCAGGTTTGAATTCGAGGGCCAACGGCCAATACTCGCAGCTTGTTCCATTCTCCGTTGACCATCAGCTCGTTCCGAGTCAGGTCTTCCTGGGGCGTGATCCAGGCACCATTGCCCTCGTTAAAGATGTGTCCGGAACGCCCCGGAGATTTTCCAATATCGACTTGAGGGCCATGGATCGATTCCCTCGTTTGGCCTTTCGCGTTCTTGCGAGTCAATCTGGTCCGGATTTGGATGCCTGAGTTCAGGTCCGGGTCGTGAAGTTTGACTTCCAGCTCGAGTTCGAAATCACCGTACTCTTCAACCGTGTGCAGAAACTGAGTCTGGCCGGAACTCGTGCCCACAATGACTCCGTCCGACAGTGCGAACTGCGTGTTGTCGCGTGACGGTTTCCATCCTTCGAGGCTTTTTCCGTCGAACAGGGAGCCCCAGTCTTCGGCCAAGGCTGAGCCACAGCAAAGCGATATCGATACGAACGCAATGATTAGCAAATGCCTTGGCGTGGCACGGTCAGAACAAGAATGAGAAAGCATTTGAACTCCTGTGGCTAAACAACGGGAAGTGAGTATTCGGGACGCCGTTCTTTGCTCAGCAATGCATTGGCAGCCTCATCGCCAATGATTTGTTCTCGGGTGGCGTCCCAGCTGAGCGTGCGCCCCGTAATGCGACAAATGTTGATTAG
>CAXBHV010001669.1:0-1908 GCA_963974855.1 uncultured Rhodopirellula sp.
CCACCGACCGCGGAGTCGACCGAGTGAGCAAACCGTTGGCGGGCAAAACGACAGCGAACGACACGGCATCGAATCAGGATCGAGATCCAAAGGATCGAGCCCCCGTTGTGCTGGCGATGACCGGTGCGAGTGGCGCGATCTACGGAGTCCGCTTGCTGCAGACCCTGGCGCGTGCTGGCTACAACGTGCACGTCACAATCAGCCCCAGTGGTGCGGCGGTGATCAAGCAAGAACTCGACGCCACCGTCGATATTCACAACGCTGATGTCGCGGGATTGTTGACGCTTTCCCCTGTTTGGTCCAGTGCGGTGATCGAGGCCCCCAATGCAAGCATGTTGTCGCGAATCCACTACCATCGCTACGACGATTACTTCACTCCGATCGCCAGCGGATCGTTTCGAACGCAAGCGATGGTGGTGTGTCCGTGCAGCGGCAGCACGCTCAGCGGGATCGCTCGCGCGGCCGGATCGAATTTGATCCAACGCGCCGCGGAAGTGCATCTGAAAGAACATCGTAAACTAGTCCTTGTGCCTCGAGAAACGCCGCTCAGCGTATTGCAGCTTGAAAACATGCACCGCGTGGCCGCTGCCGGCGCGGTGATTTTGCCGGCGATGCCCGGCTGGTACCACGGCGTCGATTCGCTCGATTCGCTGGTCGATTTCATCGTCAGCCGGATCATGGACCAAATCGGAGTCGACAACTCGCTGATCCAGCGGTGGGGCGAATCATGAACATCTCCCGTTGGCTTGGACTGATTCGATTCAGCCACACCGTGTTCGCACTGCCCTTTGCCGCGTTGGCGACCGTGATGGCGTTTGCCACTCCGCTATCGTCGGGTGCTCGTCCCTCGTTTCGCTGGCAAGACATCGTGGGCATTCTGCTCTGCATGGTGTTCGCCCGCAGTGCCGCGATGGCTTTCAACCGGTTAGTCGATCACAACATCGATGCACGAAACCCCCGGACGGAAAAGCGTCATTTGCCTGCCGGCGTGTTGTCTCGCAGCAGTGTGTGGGCGTTCACGATCGGCTGTTCGCTTGCATTCGTCGCGTCGACCGCGTTGTTTTTGCCCAACCGATTGCCGCTGTATGCGTCGGTTCCTGTATTGACGTTCTTGTGTGGCTACAGTCTGGCGAAGCGTTTTACCGCCGCTGCGCATCTTTGGCTCGGCGTTGCACTCAGTCTGTCGCCGATCTGTGCTTGGGTCGCGATCCGCGGTAGCGAAGTGACCTCCAGCCCGAGTGACTTGCTCGCCCCGCTGATCCTCGCCGCCGCAGTCGCGGCCTGGGTTGCCGGATTCGACATCATTTATGCGTGCCAAGACGCCGCGTTTGATGCCGAAGCAGGACTGCACAGCATCCCCGCGAAATTTGGAATCGCGGGCGCTTTAAAAATCGCTGCCGCATTTCATGTTGTGATGTTAGGGCTACTCAGTCTGCTGCCCACGTTTGCCCACAGCACAGGACTCGGAGTGCTTTTTTGGGGCGTTTTGGCCATCGTTGCCGCAATGGTGTTATGGCAACACTGGCTCGTCCGCCCCGACGATTTGAACCGTGTCAATCAAGCATTCTTCAATACCAACGCTGCCATCAGTTTAACGTTACTCGTCGCCGGAACCCTCGATTGCCTCTGGCTCTAAGTGGGATAGGCTTCCAGCCTGTCGATCATCCCGTCTTCGTAGCGAATGTCGCGAAGACTTTCGAACAACCACAAACCTCACTTCCTTCACAAACATCCAACGCATGATCACTCAAGAACGCGAAGCCCGATTTCGAGAAATCCGCGACAAAGTCGAAGCGGAAGAGCGACTGACGCTTGATGACGGAATCTTCCTGTACGATCCCAATGTCTCGCTGGGTGCCGTCGGCGAGCTGGCCAATTTGGTTCGCGAACGCAAAAACGGAAACGTTG
>CAXBHV010001670.1:0-1907 GCA_963974855.1 uncultured Rhodopirellula sp.
AAATGACTCACCGTTGGGGCGTGCTACGGCAACAATTCCGAACAGGACGCTGAAAGCGAACACGACCATCAACAGGGCGCGGAGACTGAATCTGAAGGCCCGACGGCGTAGCCAGGTCCAGACGACCCACGATACCACCGCAACGGGAGAAACGATAACCAAAATGGTTAGCATCCAGGCCTGGATCAAAGGAGGGACAATTTTGGACGGTGCCAAACCGAAGACGAGGGCTGTACACATGAACGCAGCGACAAAAGAAAAGAGATGCCCGATTACGCCAACCTTTGGAAGTTCGCACTCGCTCACAATACGTGAAAACCCGACCGCCAGTACGCCGACAAAAGTCAAGATAATCGCCAGCGAAGGAGCTATCCCAACAGCGAGTGCAGAGAGCACTGTGGAGGGCCTTCCCGTGATCGTTATCCCTGTCCGTCGCTGCGGGCGGTTCTTCGCCAACTCTCGTGCCGCCTGCTCAACAACCGTCTTCGTTAGTCGGGCGTTCTCCTCCAAGACCGCGATCTCCTCAATCACTTCCGCCGAGAACAACTCCTTGTGTTTGCGTACAATCGTGCTCATTTGATAGCTAGTTGAGACGCGGCGAGCAATCGCGATGTTGTCGTACTCTGCTGAAGCTCCGACACCTGTGAACTGGTTGAGCAGGTGAAGATTTTCACGTTGCATAGCCAAGGCTTTCCGAACGTCGCCCTCGGCCGCCACTGCGTCTGCACGGTAACCGTGCCAGCGCCAGACGCCTCGCAGCAACAACGAACGTCGCATGTGAATGGGGCGGCTATTTACGATCTTTTCGTGGTCCGTAATTGGGACGGCCGTCTCGCTAAGGAATCTCTCGACAGCTGAGAACCCCGCATCACCGACTACGAAGAAGGTTTTTTTCTGCCCCTGCTCGAAGTGATGCACTCCGCGATCGAATCGCTCGGCATCCTTCACGGCGAGTTGTTCGGTCTCGCCTTGGAAATCGACCTCTGCACTCGATTCCCAGTAGAAGTGGGCTGCCAAGTAATCGTACAACGCATTTTCAGGATCGTGCTGCGAGGCCTCTTGCAAGATTTCGAGCCAATTGTCCACGCGCGGCGAGTCATCGTACGAATACATCGAATAGCGCCATAGAAGTAGTGCGCGAAGTCGCCACCAATCGACGTTGGCTGGGTCGGCCTCTGTCGCCTTCGCCGCCAACTCAAGGCATCTTTCTTTGCATTGTGCTTCGAAGGCATCCTCGGCGGCTTTGAGCCCTTCCTCGTCCAACTCGGGAAAGGCCCCCAATCCGGGAATAGTCTCGATCCTCTTTAGATACTTACTCACATACTCCTGGCTTGGGCTATCGAGCACGAGCGCTGCGCCTATCGTCAATTCGGCGTCGCTTCCATCGCGAGACACGGTCCGATCGATTTCGTCGAGCCAAAGTCGAGCTTGCGTGGCGGGCTCTTGCGAGTGGATTGGCGTGCGATTGCCAACCGCCAAGCCCCATGTCGCGTCTCTCCACTGAAGTCGTAACGTCTCTTGGCCAGTTTCCGTTCTCGATGCTTGCCAAAGCAGCCGACAGGTCAATCCCACCAAGACAAGGAGGGTGCAGATCCAGAACGTGTACTTGGCAGTTCGTTTCACGAAGGAACGATCCCTAACGGTATGGTACTAAGGTAATCTAAGTGGCATGTCTGGGGCCTCTGCCGTTGCCCAAACGGAAGGCCCAAGCGCTAAGTCTAATGGTAGCGAAGCGGCCGATGCTCGAGGGACAAGTACTGTCCTGCTGGATTCCATTTTGGATTTGGTTAGCCTCGGTTTCTCCGCCGCAGAACCGGGGCTATCGCTGGTCCGCTAAAACTTTGGGCTTGTCGTGATTTTTGGTTACGCTAGTTTTCTGCCACCTCTCCACCAACTTCGTTGGGGGA
>CAXBHV010001671.1:0-1905 GCA_963974855.1 uncultured Rhodopirellula sp.
CCTTGGTGGCTGGTTTCCAGCACCACATCGACAACCGGTCCGAGTTGGTCGACCAGTTCGAGAAACAGGTCCATGATGCAGTGGCGAGTTGCGGAAGCCAGAATTACGGGAGTGCTAAGACCCGTTTTCTCGTCGACATACTGATCATATCGAAAGCCCTGTTGTGGCACGACTTGAAGGTCATACGATGGGCGAACCGCGTCGGTGAGTTCGAACACACCGTAGGAACGAATTCCCATGTGAGTTTGGAGTTCGTCGTCGGTAAGCGTTTCAAAGCTTCCGTTCGAAGCTACTCGAACCGCTTCGTCGCTCGTGCCATTTCGAAGTATACGCTTTAGAAAACCCATTTCGGTTTCCAATCCCGTTCGCTGCTAGAAAGTATATGTGTGAAATAACGCTGGGTGCACGGACTTCGTTGTGAAGATCAGTACACCCAACGCTAGGTCACGTTCTTAGCCTGATCATGCAAAGACGACCTAAGCGGAAAAGACGACGGCATTTGTGAGCACATATTCATCAATATCCATCTATTTGTTACAACCGGCACCTTGATGACCGGATCATGCGGTCCCCGCAAGAGTGGGGCTGCCTTGTTCCGGAGGTGCAAACTCGCGAATTTGGGCTCTCGGCGAATTGCAGTCACGACGTTGAGAATCGCCCGGATATAATGAAGCGAGATAAGTGGGCAGGGTGGCTCTATCGCCTCGCTCGCTTGGTCGTGTATTTTTCTTCTCTTTTTTTGTGCCTTTTTTCACTTGTCTGATTCGAAAATAGACCAGCTCATGCTTCGACTGATTGAATCTCTCCCTGTAGACTCACGTTTCGTCGGGTCACGCTTCACCTTGACGGTTTCCCGATTGGTTTCCCACTGTTTTGCAGCGCCCAGGAGAGCACAGGCGTTAGGTGGGTTGATGGCGTTGGTCGTGTTGAGTGGTTGTGACATTCCCGAGCGTGTGTCGTTGGCGCCGCCCAGCGATACCTATCGATCCCCTGCAAACGCGAGCCAGGCCGCTAACGGGACGAAGGGTGAAAACGTCGCCAGCGAAGATGCAAAGCAGGAAAAACGCGAATTCCGTGGCGATTTTGAAGCGTGGGATGCCTATTTCGTGGGTGAACAGCACGTGGGTTACAGCCACATTTCCGTCCAGGCAAATAAAGAACTCGCCCAAGAACCGCTCGAGAAACAGCGTGTCGAGCTCAGCATTGAAGATTGTTTGTTGATCCCTCGCGGGCCAAAGTCGGCATTTGTTCAGCGTCATTCGCATCGTTCCAGCGAGACGATCGGTGGTCAAATGACGTACTACAAAAGCAGCCTAAGTGTGGGGCCGATCATTACAACGTCCGAAGGGACCGTGGACGACACCGGACTTGCCGTCGTGAAGACGCGAGGGGTTGCGACCACCACGCAACGATTGCCTTGGAGTGACGAGCATCGTGGATTGTTGGCGGTGGAAGAGTCGATTCGTCGATCGCCGCTTCAAATTGGCGAGCAGCGAGAGTTTCAAACCATCTCGCCGATTCAGCCGCTTGTCACGACGGTCCGGTTACACTGCGTCGCCAAAGCACCGGTGCCCATGATTGACGGCCAGCAACGCGAATTGCTCGAAATCGATGTCGAAACGGATCTCGGCGAAGATCGTAAGAACTATTACGTGATATGGACGGAGCCCGACGGAGCAATTCGCCGCGCTGTCTATCCATCATCCAATTTGGTCGCCTATCGCACCGACGAGTCGGTTGCAACCAAAAACATCGAGACCCAAGAGGTTGCGATTTCGGTGGCGTCCACCTTGATCAACAGCAAATTCGATCGTCCCGACGAAGCGAAGCGAGTTGGCTTCAAGCTGGTCCAGAGCTCATCTTCCTTGGCTGCGGATCAGCCGATCATCCAGCCGCAACCGACTC
>CAXBHV010001672.1:0-1904 GCA_963974855.1 uncultured Rhodopirellula sp.
AACAAGCCGATGGCACTGCATGGATGGCATTCTATTGCGGCACGATGTTACGAATCGCGATTGAATTGGCCGAAGGGGACATGGCCTATGGCGACATGGCCAGCAAGTTCTTTGAGCATTATGTGGCGATCGCCGAAGCGATGAACTCGATGGACGGCAGCGGGCTTTGGGATAACGAAGATGGTTTCTATTACGACCATCTGTATGTCGACGGCAAATCGATTCCGATCCGCGTTCGCTCGCTCGTCGGATTGCTGCCGTTAATGACTGGCGTGATCCTCGAAGAACAGATCATCGAGAAGTTGCCCGGTTTCAAACGCCGTATGAATTGGTTTCTGCGAAACCGCAGCGACCTCAGTCAGCATATGACTTACATGGAACGTGATGACGCCAATCTTGGGACACCTTGCAATCGTTTGCTCGCGATTCCATCGGGCGATCGTTTTCGTCATTTGATCTCCGTGATGCTCGATGAAAACGAATTTTTATCGCCGTTCGGGATCCGCAGCCTTTCTGCGGTTCATCGAGATGAGCCGTTTGTATTTGATTTCGGCGGGCAACATCACGAAGTCCGTTATTTGCCTGGCGAAAGCGACAGTGGGATGTTTGGTGGAAACAGCAATTGGCGAGGCCCGATCTGGTTCCCCACAAACTTCTTGTTGATTCAAGCACTTAAACGATATTACGTTTTCTACGGCGATGATTTCAAAGTCGAATGTCCCACCGGCAGCGGTGTGATGATGACGCTGATGGAAGTCGCTCGTGAATTAGAGCGACGACTGATTTCGATCTTCGAAGTCGACAAGGACGGAGCGAGACCGTCGCATGGCAAGGTCAGCCAATATGCCAACGATCCCGCCTGGAAAGATCTCGTGTTATTCTACGAGTACTTTCACGCGGACGAGGGAGCCGGTTTAGGTGCAAGCCACCAAACGGGATGGACCGCGTTGATCGCAACGATCCTAAGAAGCCACGGCGCCGCAGCGCACTAAATCACGCAGCAAAGTCGAATTTCCAGTAGCGAAACTCGCGGAGAGTTTTTGGGGGGTCTGCAGATAATGTAGGCCGGACCGCAGCGGAGCGGAGTTCCGACTCGGCGGCGGTTACGAACTCACGATCACTTTCGCCTCCGCCGGATCTGCGTCGCTTGTCGCGACTTGATCCGGCCTACTACCGCGACTTGATTCTGCCTACGACGCGCCTCGATCCATCACCCCCAACGTTACCGCTCGGTTTCACCCATTACGGTGATCACAATGTTGCGGCCTCCCGCATGATCACGGTGCTCGCACAAATAGATGCCTTGCCAAATTCCGACCTGCAGCCGGCCGTCGGCAATCGGGATCATAACGCTTGCACCCATCATCGAAGCTTTAACGTGGGCCGGCATATCATCGGGCCCCTCGATCGTGTGGACGTAAGGCAGCGATTCAGGCACGGCGTGGTTCATCGCCGTTTCAAAATCGACACGCACATCTGGATCTGCGTTCTCGTTGATCGTCAGCGATGCACTGGTGTGTTGAATGAACACTTGCATCAAACCTACATTCACAGTGCTCAGTTCGGGAACCGCATCGACGACCGCGTCGGTGATCAAATGGAAGCCTCGTCTCATGGCGGGAAGCCGCAGTTTTTTTTGAATCCACATGGTGATGTCTCACGGAGTGCAAGAGGACAGTAAGGAATGTCGAGAGTTAGAAAATAATTCTCAATTTATTTTTGCTTCGAAATCAAAGCGGACGTGGCTCGGGGGCCTTAACAGCCCCAAATGGCATCATCGCATACCAAAACAAACTGAAAAACAACAGCCGTGGTCGATGCCCTCCTTCGCATAAGCCCAACGTGGGAGAATCCCCCCTTGACAGAAGTGGTTTCGCAGGTGGGGGGATTCGGTGGTCCATTGG
>CAXBHV010001673.1:0-1903 GCA_963974855.1 uncultured Rhodopirellula sp.
TGCTGCAGGGCGACGATGTCAAACTGGTGAACGATTCGTACAATGTTTTGACGTGCGACCGGATTCGCCAATTTGGTTGGCCCAAATCCATCGAGTGCCCACGAGGCAATTCGCAAGTTCGCAATGCGGGCCGAAGATCGTGGCGTCGAACTGACCTTCGTCGCGGACACGGCGGTCCGGTTTGCCGATGTGAACGGATTTTCAGACGATGTTTGGCTCGCTGTTGCCGCGATACCTGAAACGAACCGCGACGAATCGCCGCTGAACTCGGACTCGCCCGGGAAACTGGTCAGTTCCGCGTCATCCCACAGCTCGCTCTTGGGCGAAACACTAACGCCATCGAGCCCTTGAATATTGTAGTTTTTAAAGAAATACCAGCCGCCACCCACAAGTAGCAGAACTACCACGGCGACGTGAATCGGATTGCCACGGGTAGAGTCTTCCATTGCTCAAACGAGAGATGTCTTTAAAGGAACGGCATGAAATAGAGGGCGGCTGAGATTGAAGTGAAATAGGGAGGGCCTTAGCACGAATACGCCTCGACCCTAATGCCGCCTCATGCGTCATCGATCCGCTCGGGCTCGTTTCATCACGGAGAGTCGCAAATTTGCACGCACTCAAGCATCTAGACATGGCCTACGCGTACCAAGAACTGCATTCGGTACATTCGCTAGGCTTTAACGCTGTTTCGTCGCACAGCCCCATTTTGAAACCGTCGAGTCGCTGACACGGTCGGAAACACGCGGTACGATGATGCGAAAGTGTGAAAGTCCGTTTTGCACGATCAAACCAGTAGTTAGTCCGTTTTGCCCTCTTTCTTACGAGCTGATACGAACCGTGAGCGAATCTATTAACGTCGACGTCCCTACCGTTGGTGAATCGATTAGCGAAGTGCAAATTGGCCAGTGGCTTAAACAAGAAGGAGATTGGGTCAAGGACGGAGAAGACCTCGTCGAAATCGAAACCGAAAAGGCCTCGGTACAAATCCCCGCTCCTGGATCTGGATTTCTTGAGAATATCCAAAAAGCCTCCGAAGAATTTGCCTTGGTTGGCGAAACAATCGCTTCGATCCGACTAAGTGACGCTCCGGCTTCAAACGGCCCCCCCCCGACGGCCAGCTCGCCATCGGCAAGTGCAGACGCAAGCCCTGCTTCGTCGGGAACCCAGAGCTCGGGAAGCCAAGGCTCGCAAACGGCGACCGCCAGCGGCACATCCGCCACCTTTGTCATGCCGGCCGCAAAACGGCTGCTCGAAGAGCACGGATTATCGCAAAACCAAGTGCCCGCAACCGGCCCCGGTGGTCGGCTACTCAAAGAAGACGTGTTGGCGTTCGTTCGCAATCGCGGTAACGCCCCCGCTGCTCCGACCGCAACCAAGCCGACGCCGAGTGTCCCCAGTCCCACGCCGCGTCCGACGGCATCCACGTCGTTGGTTGCCGACTCGGCACCCAATCGCAGCGAAGAGATCAAACCGCTCAGCATGTTGCGTCGTACCATCGCCGCCCGTTTGGTCGAGGCTCAACAAACCGCAGCATTGTTGACCACGTTCAACGAAATTGACATGCAGCCGGTAATGGCGATCCGCAAGAAATACAAAGACGCGTTCGCGGAGCGTCACGGGGTCAAACTTGGTTTCATGTCGTTCTTTGCGAAAGCCTCGGTCGAAGCACTGCGCCGCTACCCGTTGGTTAACGCGGAAATTCGCGATGACAATATTGTTTATCGCCATTACCACGATATCGGAGTCGCAATCGGAGGCGGCAAAGGGCTTGTCGTCCCGATTTTGCGAAACGTTGAACGCATGTCGTTTGCCGACGTCGAGGGAGGGATTGCCGAATTTGCCCGCCAAGCAGGCGAAAATCGCTTGCAGCCAGCCGACTTGATTGGCGGCACGTTTACGATCA
>CAXBHV010001674.1:0-1903 GCA_963974855.1 uncultured Rhodopirellula sp.
GCCGCCTGCTTTTATGCCGACGCGGACATCAGAATATCTCGGTTTCGCTCGGTTTTACTGATCCGATCCCGCTGCGAAACTATCGGGCGGTGCGAAAGATTCTTGAACTTGCCGGAGCCGACGAATGCCTCTTGTGCGATTCCGAGAGTGTTTATGGTCTGGGCACCGTTTGTGGAACCTACGATCCGACCGATGAAGACCTATTCATCATCGAGTTTGTCGGCCACGCGAAATGGGAACTAAAACATGCTGGGATTTCGTTGATGCGAGTCGAACACGGTGTTCCGAGTTTGCCAAGAACGAAGAAGCGAAGTCAGCAAATTGCGGAGACGTTCGAGCGTCTGTTCCCGGAAAGCCATGTATACAAGACTTCACTAATGCGACTTGCCACTGCCGCTTCAGAACTCTCGCACGGAGCGATCGTTATCTTTGCTGAGGATGCGGAAGAGGAAGCCGCTCGCTTCGGCAATCAGGCAACATGCATCACCCCAAAAACGTTGACGGCAGAACTCTTACAGCAAGCGTCGAGAATTGATGGTGCCGTTCTGGCAGCGCCAGATGGTATGTGTCACGCAATCGGCGTCATTCTGGATGGTGCCGTCAATCCAAAAGGAACTGCTGATCGTGGAGCCCGCTACAATTCAACGGTTAGATATGTTCTTGGACACGAACATCCTTGCATGGGAATCGTCGTTTCAGATGATGGTTCGATTGACACGGTCCCCGCCTACGTTTCAAGGCAATCTCGACACGAAATCGCAATGCAAATCGAAACGCTGCAATGCATTGCTTCTGAATCGCCGGTAGCTCAGCGTAAGCTCAATGAGCAATTGGATTGGTTCTGCTCGAAACGGTTCTATCTTTCACCGCAACAGTGTGAATTACTGAATACGATCTTTCCGGACGCTCAGACAAAGGCAGACGGAAGTTCAGCAAAACGAGTGTTCCATGCGTTCGAACCCGATCCGGAGATGGGCGACAGCTACTTGAAACCATGAACAATTTGAAGTTTGCAATCTGTTGATGGTACGAAACCCTGTGCGATCGTTTATTTGGAATAACTGGATGGTGAACGCATATTGCCATTGACGACAAACAAAAATGCCTTCGATGGATAGTTGTTGCCACCGTCATCTCCATGGGTAGCTACGTCAAATAGTCGGATGTCGTTGCGAATGTCTCCTGGTGGCTTGTCCTTTTCCGTGAGGTCGAGAACCAACACGATACTCACTTGCCGAGCTTCAACTCCGCTGTATTGACTGGACTGCGGCGCGTATTGGGAGGCCAAATAGTCTCTGCTCGCGTTGGTCGTCTCAACTTTAAGTTCAACAATGACAGATCGAAATCGGATGTCAGTCAAACCACCGGCCTGCCCAACATGCTCCTGGACATCTTGCCCAAGCATGTTTCTCAGATCACGCAGCACTTGCTTTTGAAAATCAGCTTCTTTGACGCTAGTCTCGCCTTTGTAGATTGCCTCCTGCGCGTAAGTTGCGAGTAGTCGCGTCAATGCTTCCAACATCGGCATCAAATCTCTAATCTCGTGTTCGGCAGACGGGCATTGCTCAATCAGTTTGGAGGCAAGCTCGCAGATGTGTCGATCGAGCGTTCGATTTCCCGTCAGAAGCGGTTGCCGGCTGTCGTCCGTTACGCGGACACGTAGTTGGTTGTGTCCAATTGCTACCGTTTCCACCATCTCTCCTGATGCTAGCTCAAACGCCGTCTGGGTGTTGAAGATGATGTCATCCAGAAGCGTGCTTTGCCCCGTGTTGAATTTGATATTTCCCTGCACCTCCAGTTCAAACTCGTCGTCAGCCATGGAGTCTGGTTTGCTGCACACAAATCTCGACACTGCATACTCGGTTGCTGGACACGTCGAGAGCAATTGAAGGTGAAATCGCTC
>CAXBHV010001675.1:0-1902 GCA_963974855.1 uncultured Rhodopirellula sp.
GCATGGCCGTCGCGATCACGTCGATTCGTTTGTCAACGCCTGCACCGCCGACGGCTTGCGCACCGAGAATCTTTCCTGTTCCCGGTTGATAGACCAATTTGAGAGTCATCATTTGGGCGCCGGGGTAATAGCCCGCGTGATTCTTGGCCACGATCGTGACGCTGGCCGCATCGACACCGAACCGTTTTGCCGTCATTCGCGACACACCTGTCATGGCGGCACTAACACCAAACACTCGGACGACCGACGTCCCTTGAACGGTCGGCATCGGATCGCTCTGCCCGGTCGCAGCATGCTGGCCCGCTAGCCGCCCCGCCCGATTGGCGGGTCCTGCCAATGCAACTCGCATCCGTTTTCCAGTCGGGCCAAACCGATATTCCGCCGCGTCACCGACCGCGTAAATGTCGGGATCGCTGGTTTGCATGAAGTCGTTGGTCGCGATCCCGCCGGTGACTCCAATCTCCAATCCTGCGTCGACAGCAAGTTTGATATTGGGCTGCACGCCGATCCCCATCACGACCAAATCGGTCGCAATCGTACTGCCGTCGCTCAAGCCCACCTCGGTCACCTGATTGCTCTCGTCGGTGACCAAACCGGTCACGCTACGGCCCAGCAGCAACGACACTCCCTTGGCTTCGATCTCATCGGCGATCGGTTGAGCCATCTCGGGATCAAGCAGCGGTAACACTTGCGGTTGCAACTCCACTAGCGTGGTATTGAGCCCCCGCTGGACCAGTTGTTCGACCATTTCCAGGCCAATGTAGCCCGCACCAACGACCACCGCGTTCTTTGTTTGTTTGTTGTCAACGATGGCCTTGATACGGTCGGTGTCACTCAAGTTTCGCAAACTGAGGACGTTTTCGGCATCCGCGCCGTCCACGTTGGGTCGAATCGGCGACGCACCGGGCGCCAGGATCAATTTGTCGTAATCGATCCAAATAATTTCAGAGGTTTCACCGCGACGGACTTCCACCCGTTTGTTTTGGCGATCGATCGACAGGGCCTCGTGCCGTGTTCGTACATCCAAGCGAAATCGACGACGAAGGAATTCAGGCGTGGCGACAAGCAGCGAGTCGCGATTGGGAATTTCTTCGCCAATGTGATACGGCAAACCACAATTCGCGAACGACACGTCAGGATCCTTCTCCAACAGAATGATCTCGGCGTTTTCATTCATGCGGCGGGCTCGCGTTGCCGCCGACGCCCCCCCGGCGACCCCACCGACAATGACAATGGTGAGCGGCTTGGTGGCATTCATCGTGATTAGGTTCCTTCGTATCGTGGAGGATGCAAATATCGTAAGTTAGAGAACTATCGACAATCGGGTGTTATGGGAAGTCCGTTTTTGGGCTCCCGCGTCGATCCATCGCACCCGGATGTCATCCGTTTTAGGATATGCTGCGGCGAGCTGTCGCAGTTTGTGGATCCCATACGTGTCAACGATGCCTCGAATTTCACCCGCCCGATTCGCTTTGGTCGCCAATGGCGTCTTGGTTTTGATCTTTTCGCTCGCTGCCGTGTTTTCCGACGCTGCGTTTGCGTGGGGGATCGTGTTTATGGGCTGCAGCCTGATCTTCTCAGGAGCCAGCGGGTTTTGCGGCTTTGCCGCGATCTTTGCGAAGCTGGGAAGGTTTTGGGGAAAATCGAAGGCACCGTAATTCAAGGTTCCGTCCCAGTGCAATAACCGTTCACTCACGAAAAACGTATTCACCGGTGCCGTGTTAGCTAACGCGGTGAAGCATTTTCGTAGCGGAAGTCGTCAAAAGTTTCGGGGGCATACACCGTGGAACGAAAGTCTTGACGGCTTGTTGATTTATTCCAGATGCAAATTGCAATTGTGAGCCGTGGGCCGTAAGGCACCGGGTCGTGCGTGGGACCCGGCCGCTGACGCGTCGCGGCTCA
>CAXBHV010001676.1:0-1902 GCA_963974855.1 uncultured Rhodopirellula sp.
GAAGCCGCCGCCATGCCACCCGCCAACACGAGAAGCGGCTGCCGCTGACCACAAACTCAACAGCCACGCTTAGTAGTGCGAAGGTCGTTAGTTGTGTCTTTCAAAAATTTCGGGAAATGTTTTGAAGGAACTAGGGGGTGGTGGCATCCAATTCATCACTGACATTTCTGTCTGTCAGCCGAAAGTGATCGACGCCTGTGTTGGCGATGTCACTTCGCCCTCTGGTCAAATTAAATCACGGATGCAAAACATGTCGCGTTCGCTTCGGTCCCTTGCCGTTGCTTCGTCCCTTCTAGCCGTCGGAACTTTGGTCGTCGTGGGTTGCAACCAACCGACATCCACCCCACCGACGACCTCCACTCCCAATTCGTCAACCGCGACAGCAAATGCAGTAATGCCCACCACCGCCGCGCCGGCAGCGGCCGACGAGCATCCGCATACTCCCGGTGCCCACGGTGGGATCGTGATCCCGATCGGCTCGGATAGCTATCACGCCGAGGCTGTGATCGAAAAAGAGGGTGTTTTCCGGTTGCTGATGCTTGGTGCGGACGAAACTCGCATTCAAGAGGTCGATGTTCAGTCCGTAAAGGCTTACATCAAGGCGTCAGGCGATACTGACGCGACGCCGATCGACATGAAGGCAACTCCTCAAGACGGTGACGCACCAGATAAGACGTCCCAGTTCGTGGGTCAGTTGCCGCAAGACGCAGTTGGCAAGGCGATCGACGTAACCATCCCCAATTTGAGGATTGGCGCCGAGCGATTCCGCGTCGGTTTCACAACTGCGGTCGAAGAACATGACACCGGTATGCCCGCCGCTGTCAGCGGTGATGAAGAACAGAAACTCTATTTCACCGCCGCAGGCAAATACACCGAGGCTGACATTAAGGCAAATGGAAAGTTGACCGCGGCAACGAAGTTCAAAGGCTTCATGTCCAAACACGATATGAAACCCAAACCGGGTGATTGGATTTGCCCAGTCACGTTCACAAAGGCCAATCCGAAAATCGAGTGGCAGGTGAACGGCAAGAAGTACCTGTTCTGCTGTCCGCCCTGCGTGGATGAATTCGTGCGGATGGCGAAGGAAGAGCCGGAAGATGTGCTGGAACCTGGGGATTACATTCAGAAAGAAAAGAAGGGGAGCAGGGGAGACACGGGGAAGGGGAGCGAGGCCGTTGGAATTGAGAACGAGCAATTGACTCCCATCTCACAACTTGACTCTGAAATAGCCAAAGCATTGGCCAATTTGAACTCCGACGATCGCAACCTCGCGGACGCTCAGAAATTCTGTGCCGTGATGACAGACAACTTGCTCGGTTCGATGGGTACACCTGTGAAAGTCGATGTCAACGGCGAGACGGTTTTCTTGTGCTGTGATGGTTGCAAGGGCAAAGCTCTTCGCGAAGCAGACGAAACGCTCACGAATGTTGCAAAGCTGAAAAAAGACCAATCGGTAGGACGCTAGATGAGAAACAGAAATCGGCATCTATTCTTCGTCGGTGTTCTGTTCGTTGCATCCCCTGTCTTTGCTCACGAAGGACATCGTCCTTTGCCGACGCGTGGAATGGAAGTCAACGTCGAAACAGGCAGCATTGTTTTAACCAAAGCGGCCCGCGAGACGCTCGACGTGCAAACGGTGGAAACGGTAACGCAGCCGCTCACGCAGTCGCTTTATGCGTATGGATCGATCGTGGCACCATGGGATCACCACGCCGTAATCGCGTCACCACTGACCGGTCGCATTGTTAACTTAGGAGTCAGTCCCGGTGAATCGGTACAGGCGGACCAAGTTCTCGCCGCAATGGAAAGTCCCGAACTAGAGCAACTCGTGCTGGAACTTCGTGCAGCGCAAGTGGACTTGAATCTCTCGAAGAAGCTAGTGGAGAACATCAGCCAAGCAAG
>CAXBHV010001677.1:0-1900 GCA_963974855.1 uncultured Rhodopirellula sp.
TTTTCCAGGCTGGTCGAAACTCTCGCGCGAGTTCCGCTACGTCAGTAATGACTCCGATGGTCCCTAATTGAGGTCGCCAGCTATCTCGACGCCGTCGGGAAGGAATTGGACATCGCGGTCGTTCTTCAACAGCTCCCCTTCGGTACAGCGTCCGCATTGAACTTCGAGCTGCAGCAGACGCAGCATTGATTGTACTTTTTCGGGATGCTCAGCCACCAAGTTGTTGGTTTCGCTTGGGTCCGTCTGCAGATTGAACAACTGCATCGGCGGCAGACCTTGATGTTTAGCGGTACCTTCCCGTGGGGCACTCCATCCGCCACTGCCGCCCGACAAACATAGCTTCCACGATCCCTGGCGAATGGCGAACGATCCATCGATCGAATGGCTGACTAGGGTGCGACGCCCCGAAGTCTCTGCGCCCTTGAACACAGGCAACAAATTGAAGCCGTCTTCGCCACCGAGAGCCTTCTTTTCTTGGCCCGTAATCGCTTCGAGCGTCGCATAAACATCGGTCAAACAGACCACTGCATTCGTGGCGCCGCCCACGTCGATACGCCCCGGCCAACGAGCGATGAAGGGCACCCGATGGCCGCCTTCGTAGATGTCGGCTTTGTGCCCGCGATATCTTCCGCTTGGGTTGTGCCCGTGTTCCTTCAGCACCCCAAAGTTCGCCTCGGGGGAACATCCATTGTCACTCGTGAAAATCACAAGCGTGTTGTCGTCGAGACCGGCTTCGTTGATCGCCGCGAACAATTGTCCCATATGGGCATCGACTTGCATGACAAAGTCGGCATACGGATTCATCCCGCTGGCGTCCTTGTACGGCGGCACAGGAACGATCGGTGTGTGAGGTGCGGGTAGCGGCAGGTACAGAAAGAACGGCTTCCCCGCTTTTGCATCCGCCGCTCGCTCTTTGACATACGTCATCGATTTGTCGAACAGATGAGGAAGCACATTGTTGATTTGAAAATCGGGACCGATTGGCCCCTTGCGGTACCAACCATACGGATCTTGCTTCTTCGTGACACCTTCTTCGCGATCGGGTTGTGCCGTCACACGACCGGTATCAACCCAAACATAGGGCGGCATGTCCAGCGACCCGCAGTGACCATAATACTGATCGAAACCATTGATATCGGGACCGTTCTTTACCGGCTTCGTGAAATCAATCCGCTTGCCGTCCATGTGCCAATCCCAACCGAGATGCCATTTGCCAATCATCGCGGTGTGATACCCCGCCGCTTGCATCAGATGCCCAAGCGTCGGGCGGTCGGCAGGAATCAAGTGCTCGCTGGTGCCGCTGAGCACACCGCGAGCAAGTCGCGAACGCCAGTTGTAACGTCCTGTCAGCAATCCATAACGAGTCGGGGTACAGACGCTGCTGGGGGTGTGCGCATCCAGAAACGTGAGTCCCTGGTCCGCCATCTGTTGCAGATGCGGCGTTTTAATTTTGCAGTCGGGATTGGTCGGCGAGACGTCTCCGATCCCCAGATCGTCGGCCATTACGACAATGACGTTGGGTCGAGCCGAGGACTCCGGTGGCTCGGCCGCCGAACCGATCGAGCAGGTTGTACAAACCGAGACGATGACCATTCCGATCCAACGGCTGAAAGAGACCAATCCTGAGCGAAGTTTTATTTGCGTGTTGAGCATGGGCAGCAAGTTCAATGGAAGGCAAGAGAAAGAGAAGAGCATTTTCATGACCCAATTTAACCGATCCGGCGACGATTCGGGGTCGCCAGTCGCCCAATCATTGTGACTCGTTCAACAACAGACCGCGAAGATTCCCCTGAAAATTTTCTGAGTTTTCGACCTCAGGGCTCGCTGGCGGCGGAGTATAAGGGGGTGTGAAGAGTTCTCTTGCCGCCGTTTTGAACACCGATTTTCCAAGTCTTATGCC
>CAXBHV010001678.1:0-1897 GCA_963974855.1 uncultured Rhodopirellula sp.
CAAGGGCTGGCTGATTGGTCACTGCCCGAGCGTGAACTCGGATTCGCAAAGTCGTTCGCGGCGTTGCATCGCAATCCGATGACGATCAGGCCTACATGGATCGATGGGCTGGAAAACGAACTCAAAGAGATTACCCATTCGACCTTTGATCCGATCGAGTCGATCGCAAATTCACTGAGCGCGTTGGGAATCAACCCGGACCAGATCGAACCGAAGATCGAATTAACGCTACTGGCTCTTAGTGGCTGGGCCGGCATGATTTGGCAGATGGAATCGAGCGCACCTTGGTTGCCTAAACCGGCACCAAGTGGCACGTTGAATGAGTATCTGGCGATTCGACTGTTGCTAGAGCGTCATGCGATCGCCGACCTCGGCCGACGACGATTTGGTACGTCCGATCTTGATCAAATCCATTCGCTGGCACAACGTCAATGGAAGCGGGACACGGGACCATCGACGGAACAACGCTGTTATTCTGTGTTCCAATTGGCGCAAGCGGGCGGATGGATTCCCGAGCAGTTAATCAACATGTCCAAACCTCAGTGGAAATGTTTGATCCGCGAAATCGAGTTGTTTTCGTCGACCGAGCGACGACGTATTTTGTACATTGCCTACGAACGGCATTATCAGATAGCCACGCTTGATGCGGTTGCAACGCACTCTCAGCGTCGCATGGCACTGCAGCGAACCAAAGACAAGCGGCCGGCATTCATTGCGATTTTCTGCATCGACGACCGCGAAGAATCGTTCCGCCGACATTTGGAAGAGGTGGATCCTGAATGTGAAACAGCGTCGGCCGCAGGTTTTTTCGCGGTGGCAATGTATTACCAGGGGGCGGACCATGCCCATTTTCGTCCGCTTTGTCCGAACATCATTACACCCAAACACTACGTGCTCGAAGAACCCACGTTTTCGACGGTCACGTCCAGTGAACGACGCGCCCATCGGCGTCGTCAGATCGGGCGGATGACTCACCAAGTTCACGCCAGCAGCCGCACGATGGTCGGAGGCTGGGTGACGGGTGTCTTTGGGGCGATCGCAACGTTTCCAATGGTCGCCCGCATTATGGCTCCGAGATTAACCTCTCAGATTCGGAAATCGTTCGGCACATTTGTCCGTCCGCCCGCAACCGAGTTGCATCTCGAGCGGACGGCGGAGGAACCTGGTGCCGATCCTGAATCACTCGGTTACAGTTTGGAGGAGATGTCAGGAATTGTCGTTCGTATCTTGCAAGACATCGGAGAGGTCAAGGATTTTCCACCGATCATGATCTTCTTTGGTCACGGCAGCAGCAGTCTCAATAATCCGCACGAATCGGCCTACAATTGTGGCGCATGCAGCGGCGGTCGGGGTGGCCCTAACGCGCGTGCGTTTGCGATGATGGCGAATGACCCGCGGGTACGAAAATTGACAGCAGCTCGCGGGATTGAAATCCCCGACGAGGTGCGATTCGTTGGCGCCTATCACAATACGTGCGACGACAGTGTCGAATATTACGATCTCGATTTATTGCCCCGAACTCACCGTCCGTTGTTCCGTCGTATCGAACAAAGTGTCAACGAGACGCGAGCACGAGTCGCCCACGAGCGATCGCGAAAATTTGAATCTGCGCCACTGGACCTGACTCCACGCGAAGCACTCGAGCATGTCGAGCAGCGTGCCGAAGACCTTTCCGAAGCGCGGCCTGAATACAACCACGCGACCAATGCGTTGACCTTTGTTGGTCGGCGTGAATGGAGTCGCGGTTTGTTTCTTGATCGCCGTGTTTTTCTGACTTCGTATGACCCCAGCATTGACGACGAAGAGGTCTCGATCTTAAAGCGAATTCTTGGTGCCGCGATTCCCGTCTGTGCGGGCATTAATCTCGAGTACTATTTCTCAACCGTTGACAACGAAG
>CAXBHV010001679.1:0-1895 GCA_963974855.1 uncultured Rhodopirellula sp.
TCGCTGGTCCTGTTCCTTCAAACTGCGGCGCTGCTTGATCCAGTGTTGTTGCCGGGACAGCTCTTCGTGCAAGTGATTTAGTTGATCCAGCGGGTTCGATCGCAGACGGCTTCGCTTCAGCGATTGTTCGGTATCCTCGTCCTCATCCACATCGCGTGGATTGCGAGCGGTGACTTCTTCCTGCAGATCGAGCGCTTCCATGTACAGCGATTCGATGCGGCGAGCCAGCGTTTGACGTTCGCGTTTTCGTTGTTCGCGTTCGGTCTTGAGTTCTTCCCAGCGGCGTCGGCTGTTTAGCAACGTCTCGTATCCGTCGCTCAAATTGCGAACGCTCGATGGCGAAAGTGATTCGCTCAAACCCAATCGCTCTAGAGTCGCTGACCACTCGCGACGCGAATTCTTCAGTCCATCGGCGGCCTCGGTCGCCCGCTGGCGAGCCGACTTGTACGATTGCAATGCCGCTTGGTGGTTGTGATACGTCGGCAGCATCGATTCCAATTCCGCCAGTAATTGCTCGCTCTCGCGCACCCGCAATTCGATCGTTTCGCCGCTAGTCGGCAGCGTCGAGTCGGCTTCGTTTCGCTCGCTCTCGAGTTCACGGATCTGTTTGCGTAGTGTATCAATTTGGCGTTCGCAATCTTCTAGGTCGCGTGATGTCGAACGCATCCCGTTTTCTTTGCCGAAGTAATACGTCAGCATACCCATGAAGCCGACGGTCAACCAAAACATTCCTTTGGTTGGATCCGGATCAGGCGAGAACCATGTCAGCCCCAACATGTTGGACACGCCGTAGACCAATGACATTCCCCCGAAGATAAAGGGGACAGCCAGTAATATCAGCCGGTCCATCGGTAGCGCTTCGTCGGTCGTCAAGTTGACCGTTTCTTTTTCCAAGTCGCGATAGTGACGCTTCAGCTTTTCGATATGTTCGCCGAGTTGGCCACGATGCCGTAGCGCCGTGATCAGTTCGTTTTCCTCACGGATCGCTTGCTGCAGATTCGTCGCGCGTGCTCGCGATAGGACGCCCTGCAGTTGGCTGCCCATTTTCTCGGCGCGTGTCTTGTGCTCTGCCCCTTCGGTGCGAGCTTGCTTTAAGAGGAACAGGTGCTCCTTAACAGCCTTTGCGGGTGCGGAAAGCGTCGCAAGGGTTTGTTTTGACAGGTCGGGCAACTTTGAAATGTCGCCTTCGGTGATCGATACCTTGTCGGCTTCGTCCAGCCCCAGGCGGTCGGCGTCAACTTCGACCTGCTTTTTAGCCTTGTCGATTTGTCCGTCCAGACGCTCGATCTGTTCTTCGAGAGCTTCCACCCAAGTGGCTTGTTCGGAGGCCGCTTCGATCTTGCCTTGCAGGTCAAACAGGCGTTTACTGACAGGCAATTGCTCGTTTTTGACCCGCAATTCACGGCGTTTTGCTTTGACCTCTTCCATCTTGGACTTGCTGTCCTCGATCATCGCATCGATCTGGACGAGTTGTCCCGGTGCGTCATCCGGAAGCGCCGATTGGGTTTCAGTTTCCGCGATGGACTTCTCAAGTGCTTCGCGTTGTTTCCAGGTGTCGAAAACGCTGGTGGCGATCTCGACGCAGCGAGCTTCGCGTTCCCAGGCGACCATCCGCTCGGATGATGTTTCGATCTCTTGTTGCTGCGATCGTCGTTGGCTGGCCAGTTCACTCCAGCGGCGACCGTGCCGGGTGAGCTGTTCTACTTCGTCTCGCAATTTCTCGCGTTTGCGGATCATTGCTGCGATTTTACCGGCTTCTTCGGCGTCGACGACGCTATCGTTGCCGACCATGCTCTTGCGTCCGTCACGCAAGTTGCGAAGGACATCGACGAGCGAAACGCGGTCTAGTCCGCTGGACAATTTGTACAATTCATCGGCGGCGTCGGTGCCGTCGA
>CAXBHV010001680.1:0-1894 GCA_963974855.1 uncultured Rhodopirellula sp.
AGTATCCGTTATACCGACCGGATAGGACGACCTCGTTAAGTCCCGAGAGTAGTTTCGTTGGCCGCCTTCGGTGTCAAGGAAACGGATCGGTAGTGGGTTGCATCAAAGTCACTCGTGGAAATGTCAAGTTCTGAAAAATGATGGCTGGATAAACTAAGACGTAGCAATCCGCCATCAACCTTACGCGTCTTTCGTGCCAGATGCAATTTTTTTCGTTTGCAACGTGTCGCTATACGGGCTTATGAAGCTTGGTGACTTCAGTCTCAAGGTAGCCTGCTAACGGCAGTTGTCCGAACCAGTCCTGGACCTCCGCAGCGTCGGTCGCACGCAACGTCATGAAGACTCGCGGATTCGGATCGTCCATTTCCGAACGAGTAAACTCGAGCAGCCGTCCATCGCGTCGCCATTCGTCGATCATTTTGTGTTCGGCGGGTACCAGTCGATGAAATTCCTCGTCGAATGGTTTGACGAATCGAACGACCACCTGAAATCGGTTTTTCGTATCGACGCTAAAGCTAGGAAAATCCGCAAGGGGCGGGAGCGTCAACAGAGTTTCATCGAAAAGCGACTCCATCCTTCGATCAAGTTCCTGCAATTGCTCTCGGCGGCCCTCATCGCCGATGTGAGCGGGGGACCAGGCAACGAAGGGATCCAGCGGACGAAACCCGTTGAACCAAAAAATGCCGTGCTGAATAGGTGTCATCATTCGATCGAGTGCTGGGTTCACTCCCCAGCCACCATACGTCGCTTCACCCCCGCCGGTCGTCATTAGGACTAGACCGCGCTTGATGCCTCCGCCAATGCCGCCTTCGAACAGCTTGGGACCACCGTAAATTCGCCCAGCTGCCAAAACGCGGTCGGCCCAACCTTTCAAAATGGCAGGCATCCCAAACCACCAAAGTGGAAAGCTGAAGATGACTGCGTCGGCAGCTTCGAGCTTTTGCATCTCAGCTTCCACGTCAGCAGCGAACCCATCGTTTTCGGTTGCGTGAACTTCTTCGGCCTGTTGCTTGAGATAACCGGAGTCCTTGGTCGTCGTGAAGTTGCGACGGTCCGAGACGGGATCAAATTTCAACGCGTATAGATCGCTGAAGGTGACTTCGTGACCGAGCGAAAGAAGTTTCTCCTTAGCGCGTTTCGCAAGCGACGACGAAAAACTTTTTGGCTCATGGTGAGCGTGAACAATTAGAACTTTCATAGGGAATCTCAATAGATATGGGCGAGACGGCAGTATTAATATCAGTGAAAGAAAATGAACGGGCCAGCGTGTGGCCGTTCCTTTCCGCGGACGATTGGCTCGGGGCAAATGCTCTGCGCAAACACCCAGCCTCGCTGGTGCATGTCGATGCCGGTCAGGGTTCCCCCTTTTCGGTCATTGACTTCGTTACACGTTTCTTGTGGACGATTAAGCTTTGGTAGGGGAAAGGATCATTGGTTAAACCTCACCGGTCGAGTAGTCTTCTACACTCCGGTGTTTTGCCAGTTGCAGCGCGACATGGGCCACTCTGCCAACCGTTCCGGCGAAGTCGATCCCAAGAAGGGCTAGCGTATCCGGCGACAAAGGTAAGCCCTTACCCCTGCGGCGAATCATCGTGTCGACCGTGTTCACGCTCGAAGCGGCGATCTTGACCAACACATGGCCTGATTTCACTTCGGGTTTCGCAACATCCGCGGATTCAAAAGTCGCGTTTTCGCCATAGGCGTTAATGAGCATCGCTTTCATTTTGTTTATCCTGTTTGTTTGAAACTGTGTGTCTTTGGCCGTCTCCATGCGCATAATACGAGTACGATTGCAACGAACAAGTACGCACATTTCGGATACGTAGGCACGAAATGGATACCAAGAAAAAGCCCCGGCACACCAGTTATGTGCTGCCCGCCTGTCCCTTTGAAG
>CAXBHV010001681.1:0-1893 GCA_963974855.1 uncultured Rhodopirellula sp.
AACCGCTCGCCACTAGCTTCCCGTGAACACGTACTCGCCGTCCTGGAAATCAACTCGCACGGTCGTGCCTTCAGGATACGAACTCTTTAGCAATGCACTGGCCAAACGATTCTGAACCTCACTCTGAATCACTCGTTTCAGCGGCCGCGCCCCGTACACCGGATCGTACCCCGTTGACGCGATTTCATCGATAGCAGCCTCCGACACATCCAATCGCAAACCGTTTTGCTCAAGTCGATGTCCGAGCGTTTGCAATTGCAACTTGACAATCTGGCGAATCTCTTTGCGATCAAGCGGTTTGAAGATGACAATGTCATCGATGCGATTTAAAAACTCGGGCAAGAAACGTGCTCGCAGCGATTCTTGAACCGCTTCGTGCATCTCTTGCTCGTCGCCACCTTGTTCAGTGACCTGTTGAATCACTTGACTGCCCGCATTGCTGGTCATGACGATCACCGAGTTGGAAAAGTTCACGGTGCGACCATGCCCATCGGTCAATCGACCATCGTCGAGCACTTGCAACAGAATGTTAAACACATCGGGATGGGCTTTTTCCATTTCGTCAAGCAAAATCACGCCGTAGGGGCGTCGCCGAACCGCTTCGGTCAATTTGCCCCCTTCCTCGTAGCCAACGTATCCCGGAGGGGCACCGATCAAACGAGCGACGCTGTGCCGTTCCATGAACTCGCTCATATCAATCCGCACCATCGCTTGCTCGTCGTCGAACATCACTTCGGCGAGCGCTTTGCACAATTCGGTTTTGCCGACCCCGGTGGGTCCGAGAAACAGGAACGAACCGATTGGACGATTTGGATCTTGCAGTCCGCTGCGACTACGCCGCACAGCATCGGAAACCGATTGAACCGCTTCGTCTTGTCCGATCACCCGTTGATGAAGACGCTCTTCCATGACCAACAATTTCGCACGCTCGGTTTCGAGCATCCGGCTCAGGGGCACTCCGGTCCAAGCGCTGACGACTTCGGCGATTTCCTCTTCGGTCACGTTGTGACGCAGTAGTCGGCGTTTATCTTCGTGGCTCTCTGCGTCTTCTTTGGGTGCCGCGTCGCGCTGTTCGGCGTCATCGATTTTGGCTTGCAAATCGGTCAAACGGGCGCGGACCTCAAGCATTTCGCGATACACGTCCTCGGGACTTTCACCACGCAGTTGTTTTTGCTTGGCTTCGGAATCGAGTGTCGTGAACCGATGTTCGAGCCGCTCGACTTCCTGACGCACCGATTGGACGTCATCGAGCCCCATCTTTTCGGCGCCCCACTGCTCGTTAAGACTGGCGAGTTCATGGTTCAGCGACTCCATCTCACTTTCAACTTCTTCGCGTTTCTCAACCGCAGACTCTTCCGATTCATCGACGAGTTGCCGATGCGCGAGTTCGAGTTGTCGCAAACGTCGTTGAATTCGATCGATGGGCTCTGGCACACTTTCTTTTTCCATCGCCAACCGGCTGGCCGCTTCGTCGACCAAGTCAATCGCTTTGTCTGGCAAAAAACGGTCTGCGATGTAACGGTTCGAAAGATTCGCAGCAGCTACCAGAGCGCTGTCGGTGATGCGGACGCCGTGATGCGATTCGTAGCGAGATTTTAGCCCTCGCAAGATCGCGACTGTGTCTTCGACCGTAGGTTCACCAACGTATACAGGCTGGAAACGACGCTCCAGCGCCGCATCCTTTTCAATGTTCTGCCGATACTCGTCCAGCGTCGTCGCCCCGATACAACGAAGCACTCCGCGAGCGAGTTCAGGTTTTAGCAGGTTCGCCGCATCAGGCGACCCTTCGGCTTTCCCGGCTCCCACGACGAGATGCAATTCGTCGATGAACAAGATCACCTGGCCGTTGGCATCTTTGACCTCGCGGAGCACCGCTTTAAGCCGCTCTTCGAA
>CAXBHV010001682.1:0-1893 GCA_963974855.1 uncultured Rhodopirellula sp.
CAGCAAGTGGACATGGTCTTCAATCCCACCCGCTTGTAGTAAAACGCCTTTGTGGGTTTTAGCATTACCTCCCATTACCCCGAAAAGATCGTCTCGCCATGATTTGCTAAGTAACTTGAATCGCTGTTTTGTGCTAAATACGACATGGATCAAAATCCCGGAATGCGTGGACATTTGTAACAACCTTCGAGAACGAGGATTTGGGCAATGCCTACGCAGTCGATTGTAGCGGACGATTTTCGTAACGTCGCTCCGCGACGAGGTGATCTACGGGGGGATGTGCCCCTTGGGTTAAAACCCAAGGCTATCACGAAAAGTGCCTCCGGCACAAAACCGACAGCGTTAGCGGGCCGGGTCCCACGCGTTACCCGGTGCCTTACGGCCCACGCCTCACTTTGTTTCTTCCGCGTCGTAGGCTTCGATCTCAAACGGATTCTCGCGATAGCCATCGCGACCACGTAAGAAAAGGTACAGCGAGAATAGCAGATACAGCGGCACAAACAGCGGCCCCCAGCGTTCGAATTGACGCACATGGACTCGTTCGTGCAGCCGCGTGAAATCGAGTGCCGATTCGTCTTGCCCAAACACGACGTGTCCCAGCGTCAAGGCTTGGGCGGGCACAAGCATGTGCCGGAGGAGCCAGGCGATTCTTGGTCCGTAGATTTCGATCACCCCGTCGACTCGCTGGAATCGGCCACCCAGGATCAATCCGATCGCGATGCCGGTGACCGTGCAGGGGGACGCCCACAGATAGGCGAATACTTGAATGGCGATACGCACAAGTGACCTTGAGAAACCGAAAACAGCCTGGAAAGGGGAACGCGGATTGTACCGCGACCGCCACCCAGGCTGTTGTTTGTTTTGTCGTTGATCGCTCGATCCTTACCAACTAAGCAGGTCAATATGAGTCTTTGCACATAATGATCTGAGCCGACGGCGCTAGCCGCGGGCATGTTTCCTGCAATGTTGACGGGCCTGCGGCTAGCGCCGTCGGCTCACAAAAGGATCGACGTTTCACCGGTATTTACCGACTGACCTGCTTAGACGTCGGCGATTTCGTCTTCGAGTTCGTCCTCGAGATTCGCATCAGCGTCGTAGTAGTCACTGCCCTGTTCGTCGATGCACAACTCTTCGCGTTGATCGGCGTTCAGTTTGACATAGCCGAGAGCACGAATGACTTCCAAAACTTCACTGCAGGTTGGGAACATACGCCCGGCCGAACGCTTGTAATCGTCCATGGCTTGCATGAATTCGATTTCTTGGTCGTTGTAATCGCGTTCGCAAGTGGTCGGGTCGATGTGGCGACGACGCTGTGTTTTGCGACGTGGCTTGGCCATCACGTTGGTATCAACCGCTTCCGGATTGCCTTGGCGTCGTTCGTCTCGCTTGCTACGACGATCAAGTGTGACGATGTTCTTATCTTCCGCTGGATTGGCAGTGACGGTTTTGGTCATTGAAGTGATGTCCCGTTTTGGTTGGAAGAGTCATTGGGATTGCAACAGTGGCGAGCTGTAGCAAAGACTCTCGTAACAGCGATGGTGTGTTGTGGGCCAAAAAAACGTACCACACCACTTGAGTAAAACTCGCTGCTTCCGGGTACTTTTCCGATTAGAAAAGCAGTGCTGACTGGGAAACCCATCCGCTTGTAACGGTCGTGACGGTTAACACAAAAACATCACCTCGAGATGCCAGCAGCGAGGGCATTAGGCGGCGTCGATGGCCGTTCGCAACTCGCCCACAAACTCGCTGACCTTCTTGACCGCGTCTTCGGTGCCGTTGGATTCGGCGATCCGGCGTACGATCGCGGATCCCACGATCAATCCGTCGGCGACGGGGGCCAATGCGGCTGCCGTCTCGGGGCCGCTGATTCCAAAACCGATACAGATCGGCAGG
>CAXBHV010001683.1:0-1890 GCA_963974855.1 uncultured Rhodopirellula sp.
GACTGGATGCCACCGCGTCGCCAGCCTTGAGCGTCGATCCGTTGACGGTCAACTCGCCCGTAGCGACTTGTAGCCATGCGTGTCGATTATGCTCGAGGGTGTAGTCGAGGCTTTCTCCCGCCTGCAATTTGCTGGCGAAGATCTTAGCGTCTTGATAAATCCCAACCGCCGCACCCGAATCATCCGGTCCCGCAATCAAGTTCCACTGGTTCGTTTTCTGGTCGTCGGTGACCTTGTTATCACTGTAGCGAGGCCGCACACCTCGCATCGCAGGCTGGATCCAGATCTGCAGGAAGTGATTCGCCTCGGTTGAAGACGGGTTGTACTCGCTGTGCGTGATCCCCGTTCCGGCGGACATCATTTGAATGTCGTCCGGTGTGATGATCGCCCCTTTGCCAGTACTGTCCTTGTGTTGCAACGATCCGTCGAGCACGTAGGAGATAATCTCCATATCGCGGTGCGGGTGCGTCGGGAAACCACGACCGGCCGCGATTCGGTCATCGTTGATGACACGCAGGCTGCGAAATCCCATATGCCGCTGGTCGTAATAGTCTCCGAACGAGAACGAGTGAAAACTCTTCAGCCACCCTAGATCGGTGTGCCCTCGCCCAGCCGCTTGGCGTACCAACAAATCGGTGCTCAGCGGTTCGTCGCCCATGGTGACGGCGGGTTTTGCAGCAATTTGAATCAGCCCTGCCGCGGTCATTGATAGCATATTTCGTCGGGACGCATTCATCGTTTTTCCTTTGTTAAAAAGGGTGATTTCCTCAGTCTGTGAGGGAATACCGCCGCGACGCAATAACCTTACATGTAAACTATGTATTTTGGGAACTTTTTAAATCTTGAACTCGTTTGCGAGCACTGGCGAGGGGGCGATCAACGATTTCAGCTCACGTTGAGGATCAATGTCAAAGCGGACAAATGGCATCCTCGTTCATTCCCTCTTTTTTAGTCATTCAATCCGGAATCTTAAACACTCTTAGCGTTTGGCCGGCGGACTCGGGGATCGTGGCCAACCATTGCGAGTCGTCGGAGACTGCGATGGTCTTGATCGTTAACACATCGCCAACGCTCAACCGTGCAGTTGGCTCACCCGACTCGACGTCCCAAAACGTGACACGTCCGCGACCGCCGGAATAAATACGTTTCCCATCGGGCATGAAGCCAACGCTCCATTGAATGTCGTGGTCCGTATCAATTTTCAGCTCGTGGGATTGTGTGGCGGTGTTGAAGACGTTGATTTCGTAACCGCTGGTGATCGCCAATCGGCTGCCGTCGGCTGAAAACGCGGCCGCATGAGGATAGGCTTTCTGCAGTTTTCTTTCACCAAGCAGCTTTGCATTTTTGAGATCGACGGCGACTAGTGTTTGCCCGTCCGACGCGATCGCCTTGAGTCCCGATTTCGGCAAATGAATCGCCAACACCGCACGTGGTAACGCCTCTATCTGGCGAGATTTCGGGGCACCAGGACTGACGACGGGTTGCCATAGCAATTGCCCCCGGGACGAACCAGAGATCAGAAAGCCTGATGCGGGACTCACCACCAATGTTTGAACTTGTTTCGCTTGACTCGCGAGAGCCTGTTTGTCCGATAATTGACCGGCGTCATTGATTGCCCAGCTTGCGATCGCTCCTTTGAATCCCGCTGCGATGATCCGTTTCCCATCACGCGAGAAGGCAACGCTTGTTACTTGGCTCATCTCATTCTGCAAATCATTGATTTCAAAAACTTGCTCACCGGTCGTCAGGTCCAGTACGATTAGCTTCGCGTCCAGCTTGCCAGCAACGAGGAACCGTTTGTCAGGCGAGAACGCCAACGATTTGACAGTCCAGCCCATGTTTGAAAACAGATGGACGACGTTGGGATCCGTAATGTCTTCCTCTGGATTC
>CAXBHV010001684.1:0-1889 GCA_963974855.1 uncultured Rhodopirellula sp.
GGCCGTAAGGCACCGGGTAATGCGTGGCACCCGGCCGCTCACGCGCGAGCGGCTCTCTGAACCGACAGTCCGCTAACGAGTTCGGCTCACTCAATCGGACAGTCGAACGAAAGCAAGAAATGCGACGAGGTTACTCACTTGAACTGGAGGTCGGCGAAATCAATATCGCGCAACCGCTTCCCGAACTCATCTTGGCTGTTAACGAACTGCTCGAGGTGACTTGACGCGATTCAATCGTAACGAGCTTTTTGTCATCGGAATTCTCGGCAAAAATTGTCGCCGTGAACGCTCCTGGGCCCAGGAAATCCAGCGGAATGTCGAGGCTACGAGCTTCATTGACAATCGTTCCCACAAACCAACGGTCACCTTTCCTGCGGGCAACGGTCATGTAGCTTCCGATCGAGCCATGGACTACTTTTGAATCATCCCAAGTCGTCGGCATCTCCTTCCAAAACTCAAGCTCCGGATAGGAATTTCCGGCATACCGATCCGCTTGGTCGTACCAATGCAGGTACTGCAGCGGGCTGTAAAACACGACTCCCAACGCCAGCTGAAACGAGCGGCTGACCACCCGTCCATTCAGGTAACAGGGCGTGAAATCGCCGGCTCCAGCGATCATTCGTGCAAAGGAAGTCGTCAGGACATTTTTCGGTGGGTTCCCTCGGTCGGCTTGTTCTTCGTTGCCCAGAATGCCTTCGACGGTCAATACATTAGGGTAGGTTCGTTCGATCCCCGTCAGGCGAAAATTGTCGTGGATGTCAACGACCAATTTGTATTTCGCGGCGGTCCTTATCGCAGCGAACAAAAACTCCATGTCGGATTGGCTCTTCCAGTCGACGAAACCGAACTTCACTCCACGGATGCCCCATTGATGGTACGTGCGAAACGTCTTGTCCAGATCGTATCGCGACATTGCGATCTTGTTGATGTAGCAGATTAAGCCGATTCCATGTTCGTCCGCGTAGCGAATCGTCTCTTTCATGTCGATCGAGTCGATGACGGTCAACGGGTTCGAATCGGCAGCCCGTTCTGGTCCATACCAGCCGGCATCATAGTGCACGTATTGGTAGGCGTTGGCAGCGGCGTAGTCGATAATCGCCTTGGCGGCGTGAGTCGACAGATTGCTTCGCCAGACCTTGCCGGGCTTGATCCATGAGGTGTCGTCGAGCACGCAGGGTGCCGAAAGATTTTGCAGCAGGTAGTGGTGTTCAACCAGCGTGCCAGGATGTTCCGCAACCATGATGACTCGCCAGGGAGTCGTGAGAGAATCCGTGGTCGAAACGGTTCCGCTGCGGAACCGCGTTACCAACTGCAGATCGCCGGATCGATTCAGCATCATCGGTGCGTAATGTTCGAGATCCCCCGCTTCAGCGATCGCAACAAAATGTGATCCGGTTTCCAGCAGCAGCGGCCGGATCGCCTGGTCCGGCATCTCAGAGAGCCGCACTTTGGAGTACTCTGCTTGCGGATAGTCGTCCCAGTAAACGAAGTGATCGTCGGTGAATTGGAACTGGCTGTCTTCCGAAACGAGTTTGATGTTCGCGATGCCCTGCTGCTGTGGAATCGCGTAGCGAAAGGCAACTCCCTCGTCGTACGCCCGGAAGGTGAGGTCAAGTTGTCGCTTCGCTTCCGATGTATCCCGAAGCTGGACGACGCATTCGTTGTAGGCATCCGGGTAGGAGCTCTTGGATCCGACCACTGGAACCCAGCTGCCCATCTGTGACCGAGTCCGCGTACTGTCAACCACGAAGCGGTCACTCAATCCGTCACCCTGAAGATTCAACGAGAGTGCGGAATCCGAAAGGATGGTGGTTCCTTCGTAAGAGACGCGGTAGTGTGGCACTCCATCCCGCAGTGAAAAACGGATCTCATGGTTTCCCGATGGAGAA
>CAXBHV010001685.1:0-1887 GCA_963974855.1 uncultured Rhodopirellula sp.
TCAGGCATCCATGAGATCGCAGTGACGGTAGAGCACCCCGACGCATTGTTGGAAGACAATCGACGCAGTGCCGCGGTTGAGGTGATCCGCGAGATCGATGTCTTGCTGGTCGATGGTCAACCAGGAAAAGAGCCGTTGGAGGGCGAAACCGATTATCTTGCGATCGCCCTGAGTCCTTTTGCGTTTGCTCAGCAAGACCAGGTGGATGCGGTCCGCGCGTCAGTTGTTACCGCTTCGGAACTGCTAAAGCGAATGAGCGAACAACCACCGAACATCCTCGTGCTGGCTAACGTCGCGTCATTGAGCGAAGATCAACAAAACAAGATTGCCGATTTTGTCTACAAAGGTGGATCGTTGATCTTGTTTGACGGCGAGAACTTGGACAAGGCGGAATATGCCAATTCATGGAAGCATGGCGAGCAATTAATGCCACTGCCTGCCAAGCTGGACAAACGGGTGGGCAATCCATCGGAAACCAACACCGCGCCGATGCGTATTGGCGACGCTAATTCTCAGTTCACTCCCTGGTCGCGACTTGCTCCCGGTGACCAACGTCCATTTTCGGGAGTCGACGTCTACGCGTATCGAAAGATCATTCCTCGCGTCACTGAAAATACCGACGACAAAGCCAGCGAGACAGACAACACAACAAATCCCGATGCCATCGTCTTGATGTCGATGTCCAACGGTGATCCGCTCGTCGTTTCAGCCCAACGCGGACGAGGACGAATCGTCCAGTTCGCCATCCCTTGTGATGATTCCTGGACATCGCTGCCGCTGCGACGAATCTACCTGCCGATGATGCAGCAGCTTGCACTCGATTTGATCGGCAGCGGAAGAGCGACGACCGTGATGACCGGCGAGCCGATGGTGGTATTAATGGACGAATTTCGTCAACCCGACAACGTGCAAACGGATACCAAAGACGCCACCAGCAAATCGAAAGCGACCAAACCCACTGGCAAAACAGCCGACAAAGGGGCCGCAGACGAGCGCGACACAGAGCCGGCATTTTTCACCGTCCAAACGCCTCGTTCGAGCGAAATCACGATCGAGATGCCCAATGATCCGCAATCACCCGACGCGACCGAGTTGGTTTGGACGCAAACGAATCAGGCTGGCTTGTATCGGTTCCGACAAATCCTTCCTCAAGCCGATGGAAAACGCATCGTGACCGCGACGGTGCGAGTCGCCGAGGTCCCAGCGGAAGAGTCGCAACTACGAGACGCTGAACCCGCACGGATCGCAGCGGTTGCCGAAATGATCGGAGCGACGGTACACACGGAAACGAATACCATCGAATCCGCCGAACAAAATCGCCGGTACGGTCGCGAAATCTGGCGTTGGTTCCTGTATGCACTTTTGCTTGCGATGATCTTGGAACTGCTGGTTCAGCAGCAAATTGTGCATAAGAATCACGGGAGCATCGCATAATGGATTTTTTCCCAACGATTCGATTTGCGGGTGATTTATCAGGCGGTCTTGTGCTTGCGATTGCTCTTATCGCAGCGTCTGCGGTGATGTGGTATTACGCTCGCGAAACTCGCACGATGGCGGCTCCGTACTCGTATTTGTTGCCCGCGTTGCGTGCGTCGGCCGTCGCGTTGGTCATCTTTATTCTGTCCGGCCCGGTGTGGCACCGCCGTGAAGAAATTGGGACGCTGGGGAAGGTCACATTTGCCATCGACACGTCGGCAAGTATGGCGATTACCGATAGCGCCCGCTCTGACGCTTCGGAATCACGCGTTCGACGTGCCACGCGACTGCTGGTCGGCACCCCTGAAAACCCTGGTCTTGTCGAGCAACTAAGCAATACGCATGACATCGAAGTCATCGGGTTTAGTTCCGCTGCAGCGGTTCCGTTGTGGTGCAGCAGTGACGAGGAAC
>CAXBHV010001686.1:0-1877 GCA_963974855.1 uncultured Rhodopirellula sp.
TTCAAAGCAACAACACGGCAATCCGACTCGGTGATTCCGGTGGCTATTTGTCAATCGATGATTCCGCCGATCAAAGTAATTTTGACTTTACCAACGGCGACGCGATCACGCTCGAAGCGTGGGTGAAAACCGAACTTCCCGCTAACAATTCGCCCATCTATATCGTTAGCAAGGGGCGAACCGGCAGCCCCCATTTCGCCAAGGACAGCCAGAATTGGGCGATGCGTGTGCAAAAGGTCGGCAGCTCGATGCGGGTTGGATTTTTGTTCGCGACCAAGCCCTCCAGTGGCGAGGCCCATTGGCACCGCTGGACGTCGACGGAATCGTTCACTGCTCAAAACACTTGGCATCATGTCGCGGTGTCGTATCGATTTGGCGAGCCCGATTCGATGCGAGGCTGGATCGATGGACAACCGACCGGCGGCGATTGGGGCATGGGAGGAAAGACTACCGAACCACCGATCGTTGATGACGACCAGGTTTGGATCGGATCGGCCAACTCTGGAAACCGTTTCATCGGGCTACTCGACAACGTGGCTGTGTTTCGCGGATTGGCAACCGATCAAATGATGGCGTCGCGTTTTCGCCGAGTGGGTGAAGAGTCCAAGCCAAAACTTGTTGCCGAAGCGATGCCGGAACTTGGAGAAATCCCATCAGGCCGCGTCTTGGTCACCATCGGCGAAGGATTGCCTGCAGAAAATCGCTGGATCATGGACAACGAAACGTGGCCTGCCGACGCGTTGCGTTGGTCCAGTGACGCGTTCCTGATCGAGCGGTTGCCGGTTCGATACGACGATTGGGGCATTCGTGATGCATGGAGAGAACCGGTGCTGTTACGAATGGCTGCGGATGTCGAAATCGAACCAGGAAACCATCGGCTGCTGATGCGTGCTCGTGGAATGGGCCGACTGTGGGTCGACGGTGAACTCGTTGCCCGTACGGAACCGGTCACCCGCCGGTCACCCGATGGCGAACAGCCGATTACACCCGTTGCGCAGCCGCCGCTGCCAGGAGTGCGTCCGCATGGTTACCACCAGCAAGAAGTGTTTGCGGAATTAACGATTCCCACAGGGGCCGATCAAAAAAAGAGCACTCATCGAGTGGTGTTGGAACTGATTGTTGGTGGCAAGAATCAACGCACCGAAACTGGCGAAGTGTGTGTCGCGGTACAAACCGCCGACGGTGACTCGTTTGATCTGTTGACGCCCAAGGACGCAGACGTTGTGCCGTTGACCGACACCTCTGTCGAATCGCTGCTTGAGCAAATGGCAGATCAGATGATTACCATCGATGACTCATCGCGGCGCACCGCTGCGGCATCGCAGGACGCCTATTGGGACATGCGGCATCAGGCCGCTTCACAGTGGGCCGCTGAACATCCGGCTCCCGCAATTCCCACGGTCAACGTCGATTCGCCGGCGAATCCGATCGACGCCTTTATCGCCCACAAAATTCAGTCGGCAATCGAAGCGGCCGCAAAAAGCGACAGTAAAGTCACCGAACATTTTCACGGCAAAGTGTTGCCCATTCTTCGCGAACAATGTTTTCGCTGTCACGGCGAAAAGGACAAGGGCGGATTGAAACTGAATTCGCGTGAAGCTGTCTTACTGGCCGGAGAATCCGAGCTACCTGCAGTCGTCCCCGGCGATCCGGAATCCAGTGAGTTGATCTCGCAAATTCGCAGCGGTGCGATGCCGCCGACCGACACTGGTTTGAGCGAACAGCAAATGGCAACATTAGACCAATGGATTCGCGACGGTGCAGTGTGGCCAGCACCACCAGTTGACGCCGAGCGTCTATCGCCACCCGCGGTTGTTAATGACGATTCGTTTCTTCGCCGCGTGTACCTGGACACAGTGGGCGTGCCCCCAACGCAG
>CAXBHV010001687.1:0-1876 GCA_963974855.1 uncultured Rhodopirellula sp.
GGTTCCGGCGCTGAACCGGGGCTAGCGCCAAAACGGCTAACGAGATTTCACCCAATGACTCCTGCCTACCTGCTTAGAAGCCTGCTGAATCCGAGAAGGATGCGAAGCAAATAACTGGCGTAGTCGAAATGCCTCAGTCATTGATTTCACGTCTGAACGATTGTCGCGTCTTATTATTTCTCATTACACTTTGCAGCGAATTGATTGACGATGCTTTCTATTTCACCTACTTACCTGCTGTACTTTGTGCCTTTGTTGATTTCGATCTCTTTGGTGTTTGGTGCAACTCGCCACGAAGACAATTCGCTGATCATTAAGCATGCGTTGGGTACGGGACGTTGGATCTGTGGATTTATGGCGTTTATTTTTGTGATCCTTTGCATTTTGAATTGGATGATCTAGTGCGTGTTCTGACTCTTGGTGCCGGAACGGTAGGACGCTGGATCGCCGACATTCTTTGTCGGCGTCGACACAGCGTGACGGTGGTCGACAACGATCCTGCAAACGTTCGCCGAATCAACAGCGAATTGGACGTGCGCGCGATCCAAGGCAACGCTTCGCAAAGCACGGTATTGTTTCAAGCCGACGTGTGCAGCGCCGACATCGTGTTGGCCGTGACCGGGGATGACGAAGTCAACATCGTTGCCGCCAGTATGGCAAAGGCATTGGGCGCACGCCGCAGCATCGCGCGTGTCTACGCGCCGGCCTTTGGTGACCTCAGCACATTTGACTACCAACGGCATTTCAATATCGACAGCATCCTGTCGCTCGAACAGTTGACCGCGTTCGAGTTGACGCGTGCGATCCGTAACCCCGATGCGATTCCGCTCGAGCACTTTGCGCGTGGACAATTGGAAGTCTACGAGATGCAAATCACCAACAACGCGAGCGCCGCGGGCACTCGGCTTCGTGAACTGAAAATCCCCGGCAATGTCCGAGTCGGCTCGATCGCCAGAGAAGGCCGCATGTGGATCGCCAGCGGCGAAGACGAATTGAAGGCGGGTGACCGGGTCAGCTTGATCGGAATGCCCTCGGCAGTAACCAAGGCGCGAGGAACGTTTGGTGCGGAAGCCGAAGAGGGTCGATCACGAAAACGAATCATGATCGCCGGTGGTGGCGAAACGGGATTCCACTTGGCCGGTTCGCTCAGTCCGCATGATTATCGAATTGTGCTTTTGGAACGCGATATCGATCGTTGTGATCATCTCTCCAAAACGTTGCCCGACGTCACCGTCATTAATGCGAATGCCAATCGCCGCAGTATTTTGGAAGACGAAGGTGCGGGCACCGTTGACTACTTCGTCGCCTGTACCGGCAACGACGAAAGCAACATTATGGCCGGAGTCGAAGCACGCGAACTCGGAGCTTCGCGAGTGATGTGTGTTGTGGGTCGTCCCGATTACGCGAACGTCGTCGCGAAACTTGGCATCGACCGCGCCGTCAGTGAACGCGACGTCTTGGCTCGCCAAATCCTTGGTTTTTTGAACGAAGGAGCGATCATCTCGCAAAGCCGATTGCCCAGTGGCGAAATCGGCGTCTACGAACTCGAAGTCGTCGAAGGCACCAAGGTGACCTCGGCCACACTCGCCGATCTTCCCTTGGCTGGGCGATGTTTGATCGCGGCGATCCAGCGAGATGGTTTTGTGCGAGTCCCGCGAGCCGACGATCAATTGAAACCCGGCGATATCGTCGTTGCGTTGATCGATCAATCCTCGGCCGAAGAGAGTCTCGCAATGTTTAACGCCCCCTCGCGTGGCAAGACAAACGCGTCCTGATAAATGACACTGCCTGCGACCAACGCTGCAAGTCATTTCGCAGCGGAACTCGTTAACGGCTTGTTGATTTAGTGAGCCGTGACGCGTCAGCGGCCGGGTCC
>CAXBHV010001688.1:0-1875 GCA_963974855.1 uncultured Rhodopirellula sp.
CGTGCTAATTCACATTAGCACTCAACTCTTAATGGATGACTGTGACTTAAAAACCTTCAAGGATGAAATCATGTTGGTACTTAGCCGTAGATCAGGTGAATCGATTCGACTTGGCGATGACATTGTTCTGACCGTTACCAGGACCAAGGGCAATCGCGTCCAACTCGCCATCGAGGCTCCACGCAACGTTCCTATTCGACGAGCGGAACTCGATTCAAAACCCGAAACTAACTCCACGAAGCCCAGCGTTTCAGTGAACCGTTTGAAAGACTACCTGCGGCGATCGGCCTAAGCGCGGTGGCATTTTGCTTTTCCGCGATGTGCCGCCCTGTTGCGTCAAACCGCTGCGTTTAAATAGACCTTAAAAGCACCGCTTCTTCTAAACCGAGAGAACCATGCGTTACACACTTTTGATGGCTGCCGCGATTGTCTTAGGCGTCTCCTTTACGGGAATCGCCAGTGCCGATGACAAATCCAGCGACACGGCAAATGAAAGGATGCAGGGACGATGGCAAATCGTCGATGGCGTCAACCAAGGGCGTGAATTATCCAAACATGAACTTGACGGCAGCACCGTGTCGGTGACAAGCAACTTGATTGTGACCTACGACCGTGACCAACAACAACGGTTCCAAGCGGTCTTTACCATCGACGATTCACAGGACCCGATGCACATCTCCATGACTTCGGTTCCGGAGACGGCGCGACCAAGTGAAGTCGCGCGTGAAAAGCAGGATCGAGCTACGGAACAATCACAAAAGATGGCTGCACCGGGTATCATCAAATTTGATGGCAAAAACCGCTGGGTCCTGTGTTACGCACTGCCAGGTGGAGAGCGACCGACGGAATTCAAATCGCCCAAGGGGAGCAAGATAATGCTCTTTACACTGCAAAAAGACCAAGGCGATCCCGTTCCCGGACTTGGAAAAACGATTGAAAGCGAAAAAGAGTAAAGCGGATCTCGCGAAGCAGCAGCGAGGGCAAAAAAATCGATCACGTTGCGTGATTCGTCCGCTGCGCGGTTTCCATCCAGTGTGGTGATTCCGCATCCACCGCTCATTCGAATTAGAGAGATGGGTGCGGGAAACTTGGTAATTTTTGGCCGCAACCACGCGGCCTCTTTGCGTGAAAGCCATCACGCTCGCGTTGGTCCAAAGTTTGCTTTGAAGTTACGGTGTTCACACAGGTGTGAATCGCCAGTCACGGGGCTTGCCCCCGAACGGGCCTTTCATTCAAACCACAATAACTCTAAGTAACCATGACCACTGACACTCAATCTGTCTTCAAACGTGACATTCTCAGCAACAAGAAAAACGATAAAGTTTCTGGCTTGTTGCAGCAAAACTTGGTCAATCTGATCGATCTTGCCCTACTGCTAAAACAAGCTCACTGGAACGTAGTAGGCCCCAATTTCCGCAGCATCCATCTCCAATTGGACGAGATCATTGTGACGGTTCGCGACGCGAGTGACGAGGTCGCCGAACGCATCAGCACACTGGGCACTGTGCCCGACGGTCGCGCCGACACCATAGCTGAAACGAGCGACCTGGCCGCCTACCCCCGCGAGTTCGTCAAGGTCAGCGAGACAGTGACGCTGTCAGCCGACGCGATGAAAACGACGATCGATTCGTTACGCAGTGCGATCGAAAAGCTCGGCGATCTTGATCCGATCAGCGAAGATATGTGTATCGGCATCTGTGCACCGCTGGAAAAACACCTCTGGATGCTGCAAACCCAAGAAGTGGTTTAGGATCGCGGCTGCTTCTGCTCACTTGTGCTCTTATGTTAGCCGTTTGGGCGTTGGCTTGGTCCGCTAAAACGTTGGGATTGTTGTAGGATATTGGAGGTGACTTTTTCTTCCGGCCGATAGTGCAG
>CAXBHV010001689.1:0-1875 GCA_963974855.1 uncultured Rhodopirellula sp.
GAAAGTGGAGACACGAGTAGCGATGGCTTCGATCTTACCAAGCGTCCGCTGTACCGAATCAGTCGCGCCGTCTTAACACCGATATTAAGCAAAGCGATTTACGCTTGGGGCGTTTTGATTGCGGTTGCCACATTGTTCTTCATCGCATTGTTGCTGCCCGTTTTCCGCTTCGTTCCCGTCAAGATGTTGCCGTATGACAATAAGAACGAATTTCAAATCGTGATTGACATGCCCGAGGGCACAACGCTGGAACGCACTGATGTGGTCGCCCGCCGCATTGGACGTTTCCTAGGCGGACTCGCCGAAGTACGTGACTACGAGGTTTTTGTGGGCTTGGCATCCCCGATAGATTTTAATGGCTTGGTGCGTCATTACTTCTTGCGTCAAGGCCCGAACGTTGCGGATATTCGCGTCAATTTGATTGGCAAAGACTTTCGAGTTCAACAGTCACACGAAATTTTGCTGCGGATTCGCGACCAAGTCACCAAATTAGGTGACTCGATGGGAGCGAATCTGAAATTGGTCGAGGTCCCGCCAGGGCCGCCGGTGTTGTCGTCGATTACGGCTGAAGTCTATGGACCGCCCGAAGGCGATTACGATGACCAAATCGCAGTGGCTCGCACCGTCAAAGCCAGACTGGCGGCGGAACCGGGCGTTGCCGACCTGGACGTCAGCGCCGAAGACGACTCGTTGCGTTACGTGTTTGAAACCGACAAAACGAAAGCGGCGTTATCGGGGATTTCGACAAAGGCGATTGCCGACACCGTCGGTGCGGTGCTCAGCGGCTACAAAGCAACCGTAATGCACTTGCCAAGCGAAGTCGAACCATTATGGATCGAGTTGAAATTACCTAGGAAAAATCGGTCAGCCATCGATGACTTGAAAGAGATCTATGTCCAAGGCAACGCTGGGCAAAGCGTTCAACTTGGATCACTCGGCCAGTTCAAAATGGTCGATGAAGAGAAAACGATCTACCACAAAAATCTGAGACGCGTTGTGTTTGTTTATGCCGAGGTCGCCGGTCGTCCTCCAGCCGATGCCATCCTCGATGTCCAGTGGGACAGTACGGTTTCGGACGAATCGATCGAAGACATTGTTAGCAAGAACCAAACTCAGATCGACACATCCGAGCCAAGGCCACTGCCCCAGCGTTCGTGGATCTCGTTGGGCGGCAATGTGCCGTGGTCGATTCCGGCAGGCTATACCGTCAACTGGGCCGGCGAAGGCGAATGGAAAATCACCCTCGATGTGTTCCGTGATCTGGGACTGGCGTTTGCGGCGGCACTGCTAGGGATCTTCATCATCCTGATGTTCCAGACCGGTTCACGAATATTGCCAGTGTTAATCATGACCGCGATTCCGCTAACCATGATCGGCATCATGCCTGGGTTCTGGATTTTAAATTGGATCACCGATGTCGGAATTGGGGGCCATCCTAATCCCGTGTTTTTCACCGCGACTGCGATGATCGGCATGATCGCGTTGGCGGGAATCGTGGTTCGAAACTCCGTCGTCTTGATCGACTTCATTCACTTGGCTCAAGCCGAAGGGCATGACCTTCGCGAATCGATCATTCGCAGTGTCGCCGTTCGCACCCGTCCGATTCTGTTGACCGCAGGCACCACGCTGCTTGCCAACGGTGTGATCACGCTCGATCCAGTTTTCTCGGGCCTAGCCTGGGCCATCATTTTTGGAATGCTCACGTCGACGCTGTTTACGCTGGTGGTCATCCCGGCGTCATATTGGTTGCTGTATCGCAATCAGCGAGTTGAACTTGACGAGCCGACGCTGAACAGTCAGCACTAAGCAGTTAGGCAGGGGTCTTTCAGTAAATTGGCCGTTTTGGCGCTAGCGGGCTGTTGATTTAATCGAAAT
>CAXBHV010001690.1:0-1874 GCA_963974855.1 uncultured Rhodopirellula sp.
AAAAGTGAATCAGAATTCGGCCCGATTGACACCGACTTTTTCAACACAATCGGCGCAAAACCGGGCATTAGGAATGTGAGTTCCTGGTTTCGGGATCGGTCAAATTCCATATTCGTTGGCGACGCGCCTGTTTTATCTCTGAAAAACGACGCGTCACACGCCAAGGCAGTACTCGTGCGACTAGCGGCTTGATGAATCGGGCGGGGATCGCGGCCTCAGGCGTCGAATATCAAACTCTGTAATCCGCTCACTGATGCTTTTGAGCTCAATTCGACCAGAGAGGAACCTGCTCCACTCCTTGAATATTTCGTCCAGCTCAAAGTAGAGGTCAGCGGTAATGAGATTCCGGTTCAAAAGCCGGTTCAGAATGGTAGGGTAGTCAGTCCGGGGCGTATCAGAAAACGATGATAAAATCTGATTGCTTTCGACTCCGGCGATCAATTCCTCAATCGCGTCGGTGATGGCGTTCAGCTTTACCGCCGTATTTGATACTTCGGCGTTGGTCGATCCTAAAGATATTTCTGCAAGAAACTCGTTTTGTCGCTTTCGCGCGGCAGCACTTGAGTCTGAGATGCGCGCTAAGTACTCTGCTCTTTTGCTAGCTTCTCGCTCTTGACGCCGTTGCTCCCTTTCAGCAGCTCTTGCTTCTGCGACCGTGTTCCGTTCGTCTTTGCGCTGCTTCTCAAGCTGAACCTTGACGTTGGCCTCGGTGAATTGCCTGCCGATTGCATCGATGTTCCACATTTCAAGCAATGCCCAACCGGCGAAACCGACAAAAACGGCCGGAAGCAACATCGATCCAAATGGTAGGTTCACGAACCACCATACATGATCCCACCCGAGGAAAAAGTTTTCCGTTGCCAGCCAGGCCGTCAGCAGAGTTATCATCGCGGACATCACAGCTGGCACGACTGCCCAGGCGTAGCGCCACCTGCTCACTTCACTGACACAGGCCGTTCCAGTCTCGGTGAGTGTATTGATCTGTTTTTTCAAATCCCGAGCGCGGGCCTCCATGGCTCTGATCCCCAACACCACAGACAACCCCATCAGCAGTGCACATAGAACCATGAGGCCAAACACCCAAGATACCGGAGTGTCCTTCGGCTGGCTCGTCGGGGCGGCAATAATCCCTAAGGCGCTCGACGCAACCGCGGATACAAAGCATCCATAGGCGTCGATAGTCTCGTCGGACGCTCCGATGGGCATGAACTCTGGACGTCGAGCTGTAGGATGCCGACGCAGATTCCGGCGAACCACTTCGCAGACGTCCACTTCGCACGTGTCCGCTCCATCTGAGACAACGATCACACGACCGTCGTTCGCCGCGGCCTCATCGAGAGCTGCTCGGAGCGCTGTGCCCACCGGAGTGAAATTGCCCGGATCGTATTTGTCAGGGACGTCCTCGATCACGGGCATCAATGGGTTGATTACGACCGAGCCGCAATTTCCACCATTCTCGGCCGAACCAAAGAACGTGGTAGACGTGCGCGAGCCCTGAACCAGACTCTCCTTTGTCTCGGCGACGAACGCAATTGCATCGGCTCTCTCATCCGCATCCATGGACCCGGACGCGTCGATCACGAAGTAGACTGGTTCCGCCCAACCAGCTTGTATCGACCACAGGGCCAAGCCCAGGACAACAACCAAAGCGCGCATCGTTCCTCCCGCTGCGCGAAGTATGTGTTCCCTCTACGTTCTCGTCAAGCCGCTAATCCCAAGGTGCTCGAGAAACAGACTACAGTGAAGGCAGAATGTAATCGTCGAGTTCCTGGGATCATGGAGCCAAAACGCGGACGGCTGCTTTCGGGATATTTGAGCTAAACGCTTACGATCGATTTCGGAATAACTTTGCGCTCACGCGCCCCTACCATCAC
>CAXBHV010001691.1:0-1864 GCA_963974855.1 uncultured Rhodopirellula sp.
GCATGCCGGTATATTTTTGGTATTGCCCGTCGACGACTTCGTTCATTCGTTTGGCAAGCAAGCCCGTGGTGTCTTTGGCGAGCAGTTGATCCCAATCGTCGCCCCAAACGACCTTGATCACGTTCCATCCCGCACCGCGGAAAATCGATTCAAGCTCTTGAATGACCTTGCTGTTTCCTCGGACCGGACCATCGAGACGTTGCAAGTTGCAATTGATGACAAAGATCAAGTTGTCGAGTTTTTCACGTGCCGCTAAACCAATCGCACCGAGGGTTTCGGGCTCATCGCATTCGCCGTCACCAAGGAACGCCCAGACCTTTTGGCCCGACGTGTCTTTGATGCCACGGTCGCGAAGGTATTCGTTAAAGCGAGCCTGGTAGATCGCCATAATTGGGCCAAGGCCCATTGAAACGGTGGGGTATTCCCAAAAGTCAGGCATCAACCAAGGGTGAGGATAGCTCGACAGTCCACCGCCGGGAGCGAGTTCACGACGAAAGTTCTCGAGGTTTTCTTCGCTCAAACGGCCTTCGACAAACGCTCGGCTATACATCCCCGGCGACGCGTGCCCTTGAAAGTAAATCGTGTCGCCTGAGTAACCGTCTTCGCCACGTCCTCTGAAAAAGTGGTTGAAGGCGACTTCGTATAGAGTTGCACTCGAAGCAAACGTGCTGATGTGACCGCCGACTCCGCCAGGTCGCTTATTCGCTCGCACGACCATTGCCATCGCGTTCCAGCGAACGATCGATTTGATGCGTCGCTCAAGTTCCCGATTGCCTGGGTAAGCAGGTTGGTCCTTTTTGGGGATTGTGTTGACGTACGGCGTGTTTGTGTCCTGCGCCGATTGGATTCCTTCTTCTGCCGCTCGATCACGCAGTTGTTCAATCAGGAAACGAACGCGATCGGCACCTTTGCTCTTGAGCACATAGTCCAGCGACGAGAGCCACTCTTGTGTTTCTGCGGCATCCATATCAACCTCGGCCGCGGGTGAGGCAAGTTCACCGAGGTGCTGATCGACTTCGGCCTGGGCAACAGTTTTTGAGTCAGTCATATTTTATTTCTTCTTTCTATTACTGGGCAATCCCGTAATCGCACCACTGATTTTGTGCGTCAATATTTTTTTGTGCGAGTCGATTATGATCCGGCTAAGCATGAAGATTAGCCGGATTAGGGTAAATACGGCAAGGGCGAGCAATTATTGGCGGATTGTCTTACCGTGGGGGTAAATCAAGGGTGTCAGGGTCAGTGGACAAATGGTGATGAGCAAACCCTCCGCTTGGGGTTCGTCGCGAATGCGTTCCAAAAGGGTGGCCAACATCGGGCTTATTCTAACGCATTGGGGGGATGCTAGGGACAGCCGGTGATAGGTCCTCACAGCGGACGAAGGGCTTTGTCCTACCACCCTCTTATTCATCCCGATTTTCACTCGCCGCCATTTCGCTCGGCGACTTGCAATCCCAAAAGAGTGATCGACCCTGAATGAAGCTGCAATCCAGCAATATGGGAAGATTATTGGCTGGGTAGTGGGTTACGACTTCGTAGCGTCGCCCGTGTGCATTTCCCTGCTTGCCCGTGTGCATTACGCTGATCAGGGAATGACATACTCGACGTGAGTTTGTCACATGCTTGACCGAACATGAAAAAGGCGTAGTGGTTCAGGTGGTGGATTTGCAATTTCACGCTACGAACGCGGTGGTCACAGGGGCTTCGAGCGGTATCGGGAGAGCGATCGCGATCGACTTCGCTCGGCGAGGTGTCCAGCGTGTCGTGATTCACTATCGGACAAACGTTGACGGAGCGAAACAAACCGCCGACGAGTGCCGACAACATGGGGCCGAGCCGGTGCTGATGGCGGCCGACCTTGGCG
>CAXBHV010001692.1:0-1860 GCA_963974855.1 uncultured Rhodopirellula sp.
CGGGTTCACCATCGAAAATACGACAGATGATCTCCGCACTTTCGTTCGGATTGGCGGCGGCCAAGGCTTCACGTCCCGCCGGCAGCAGCCCAAAATCCGCTGGGGTCCAATCATAATGTTCTATCGACGAGGCTCGCACATCGACAACGCGAGTGGCGCCATCGAGCGAAACTTCGTCTTGTCCGTCGATGCCGTGCACCACAAACGAGCGGGTGGTTCCGAGGGCTCCGATTGCGGCTGACACCATCGATTGTGTTTCGGGGGTCGAGGTGCCAAGCAATTGGTGGGTAGCGCCGGCTGGATTGCACAGAGGGCCGAGCAAATTGAACAGCGTTTTGACGCCAAGTTGTCGACGCACGCCGATCACATGCCGCATCGCTGGGTGCAACTTTGCGGCAAAACAGAAACAGATTCCATCGCGATCCAACCGCTTAGCCACTAAGTCGGGCTCGGATTCAATTGGCACCCCCAGGACTTCGAGCACATCGGCGGAACCGGTCAAACTGGTCGCCCGCCGGTTGCCATGTTTGGCAACAGCGACGCCCGCCGCAGCGGCAACGATGGCGACTGCGGTACTAATGTTGAAGGTCCCACTGCCGCTGCCGCCCGTCCCACAGGTGTCCAACAGTACCGGGTGCGAGTGAGGAATTTGCGTCATATGGCGACGCATCGCACGAGAAGCCCCCACCAGTTCGCTGACTGATTCACCTTTTTCTTTGAGTGCAAGCAATAAACTTGCAACGTCGCGTTCCTCGGCTTCACCACGAAGCATCGCGTCAATCAAATCGCTGGCTTGGTCTTCACCTAGATCGATTCCTGAATTGGCTTGAACGATTGCGGCCTGAAAAAGTGATGCCATGGCAAAGTCTGAGGGTCAACAAAAAAGGAGTAAGAGTTTTCGGGTTAGGTCAAGGTTAGCAATTAACAAAATCGCAAAGCCATCCCGCTACAGCAAGCGAAGTTGGCGGCTGTCCAATTTTTTACGCCGTTCACTGCGGCCAGGATGCTTGGTTTCCGCTTTTCTGCGGCAAGATCGCTAAGCCTCGTCACGTTTTTATACTGGGTTTGGCGGCCATGATACGATATCCTTCTCTCTGATGCTGCCACGTCCCCCCTCGCACATGCCACGTTATCGAAACTAAAGTATTTCCATGACACGCAAGATCATTATCGATTGTGACCCCGGAATCGACGACGCCACGGCATTGTGTATGGCACTTTTTGACCCACGACTCGAAGTGTTGGCGATTACCGCCACCGCGGGCACCGTCGATGCGGATCAAGCGACGTCCAATGTGATTGCGGTGGTTCAGCAGTTGGACCCGACGAAATATCCGCGAATCGGTAAAGCCTCGATTCCCGAGGATGCTCCGGTGGTAGACGATCGCTATCTCAATGGCAGCGACGGACTAGGCGATTGCAATTTTCCCGAATCAGCCCGCCAGCATCTACCCACCAGCGAAAAAGTGATCGCGGAGCTCGCCCGCAAATTCCCCAACGAAGTGACGGTGGTGTGTTTAGGACCGACGACCAACATCGCTCGCATCTGTCGGCGAGACCCGGGCGTATTGCCGCTGCTTGACAAAATTGTCATCGGTGGCGGATCGGTATCCCATTCGGGAAACGTGACCGCGTCGGCCGAATTCAACATGTACTTTGATCCGACAGCCGCCAGCGATGTTTTTGAATCCGCCACCACAAAAAGCTTGATACCGCTGGACATCACCGATGCCATGAGCTTCGGGGTGGATCTACTCGAGAAATTACCAGCACGCTATTCACGAGCGGGTAATTTGCTGCATAAATTGATCCCATTCGCGTTTCGAGCCGCGCATCAACTGCTCGGTCGAGAGCTGATAC
>CAXBHV010001693.1:0-1859 GCA_963974855.1 uncultured Rhodopirellula sp.
CGGCGACTTATTGGATGGATCTCTTCCCACGAGTCAGGCTGTTTTGCCAGCATATCGGAACCAGACATGTGCGTATGCGACATCCGATGTCACCATTGCATGGGTTTAGCCCGTGATCGCTAGACTATCCGACTCACTCTTGCTAAGTCCTTGCGACATCCAACCGTCCCAAAGCGGATGGGAAGTCATTGGTGTTTTTAATCCCGCCGTTACCATTGTTGGCGATGAGATGGTGATGCTAGCGAGAGTTGCCGAGCGTCCGATCGAGAAGCGTTCCGGATGGACAGCACTTCCGCGTTGGTCGCATCCTGGCCAAACGACCGTCGATTGGGTTCGCGATGAAAACTTGCACAAAACCGATGCTCGTGTTGTAGCCTTAAAAATCAGCGGCGATCTTCGGCTGACGTCCGTTTCCCATTTTCAGATCTTTCGTAAATCGATCGCAGGCAACGACGTGTGGCAGTTCGTTGATGTGCTGCTGCCTGAAGGTTCGAACGCCGAAAGTCCGAAGGCCGAGCGTTCACTGGAGGCATACGGAATCGAGGATCCTCGGATCACCAAGATCGACGATACCTACTGGATCACCTATGTTGCGGTTTCTAGATCGGGCGCTGCAACAGGGCTCATGTCTTCGACCGACTTAGTGAGGTTCCAACGCCACGGGATCATTTTTGCCAGCGAAAACAAAGACGTCGTGCTGTTCCCCGAACGCCTCACTGGTGACTATGTCGCACTGCATCGTCCGAATCCAAATTCTCACTTTAGCCCGCCACAAATTTGGATCGCTCGCTCGCCTGACCTTATACATTGGGGCCGCCATCAACCCATTTTGAGTGGTGTTCAGTCGTGGGAAGGCGATCGCGTGGGCAGTGGAACGCCGCCGGTCTTGGTCGATGACGGTTGGCTGACGCTGTACCACGGCAGCGCAACATCGAACATCGCCGGCACAGTGGGCTGTTACGCTGCTGGCGCAATCTTGCTGGATCGCGACGATCCTACTCGCGTGATCGCTCGCTCGAGCGATCCGATCATGCTGCCCGCGACCGACTACGAAACAAATGGATTTGTACCCAACGTCGTTTTCCCAACGGGTATGTTGGATGTTGGCGACGAATTGCAAGTTTTTTACGGAGCTGCCGACACATCGGTCGCCATGACTCGGTTTTCAAAGCGATCGGTTCTCGATTCGCTTGTTTTACAAAGCGGCGATTCATCATGACCATACCTGACCTGCAAAAAATCGCCTTCGTCGGTGACTATCTGCCACGCAAATGCGGCATCGCAACCTTTACTCACGATTTGCGGTCATCGATCGCGAAAGCGTCGAACGCCGAATGCATCGTCGTCCCCATGGACGACATTCCGGGTGGTTACTCATACGAGAACGAAGTTCAATTCCAAGTCGCCGAGCAAGACATCGAAGACTACCGTGCCGCAGCCGACTTTCTAAATTTCAGCAACGTCGACATCGTCTGTGTACAACACGAGTTTGGAATCTACGGCGGACCGTGCGGCAGTCACCTCTTGGCACTCTTGCAAGACCTGAGGATGCCGGTCGTCACGACGCTACACACCGTTTTATCGGAGCCCAATCAAACGCAGCGTGCCGTGATGACGCAGTTGATTCGGCTTTCAACGCGACTCGTTGTCATGACCGAACGAAGCCGACAAACCCTGATCAATACTTACTCGGTGGATCCGGCCCAAGTGGACTTAATCGCCCACGGCATCCCCAATGCTCCTGATACCGACCAGAAGGTTTTGAAAGAGCAATTCAATGTCGAAGATAAGGCGGTGGCACTGACGTTCGGATTGCTCTCGCCGGGAAAAGGAATCGAGCACGTCCTGCAAGCGATCCC
>CAXBHV010001694.1:0-1854 GCA_963974855.1 uncultured Rhodopirellula sp.
TCACCAACCCTCCCCGACCGCTTTCAGCGGCCGACCCTCCCAGAGGGGAGGGTGAATTCTGATTGCCTCCTCACTCTCTTTCCGCTTCATGCAGGATCTCCGCCGCGCTGCGGTCTAGCCTGAAAAAAAGTGATCAGCGAAGAATGCCTGCTTATTTGACGACCAGGTTCACCAGTCGGCCGGGGACAACAATTTGTTTGACAATCGTTTTTCCCGTCAACTGCTCGCTCACTTTGGGATCGGCCAAGGCGATTTCGATCAATTGATCCTTGTTCGCGTCGGGAGCCACGTTGATCTTGGCTTTGATCTTGCCGTTGATCTGGACGGGGATCTCGATGCTGCTTTCCACTAGTGCTGCTTCGTCCCACTCGGGCCACGCGGCTTTGGCGACACAGCCTTCGCCGCCCAATAGCATCCACAATTCTTCGGCCAAGTGGGGAGCGTAGGGCGACAGCAAGATCAGGAAGGTCTTCATCGCTTCACGCGGACGCTTCTCGCAGCGAGTAAAGAAGTTCGTGAACTCCATCATGCGAGCGATCGCCGTATTGAAACTCATCGCTTCGGTGTCCTCGGTGACTTTGCGAATCGTCTGGTGCAGCGTTCGCAGTTGGTCTTCGTCACACGCATCGTCGGTGATCGCGTCGCACACCACGACTTCGTCCGCGTCCTGATCGATGATCATTCGCCAGACGCGGTCTAAGAAATTGCGGACTCCGCCGACACCGTCCATCGACCATGGCTTGGTTGCTTCGAGTGGCCCCATGAACATTTCGTACAACCGCAGCGCGTCGGCTCCGTACTCTCGCACGACCGAGTCGGGGTTGACGACGTTGCCGCGGCTTTTGGACATCTTGTCGGCTTTCGCCAAAACTTTGAAATCGGTGCCCGCCAAGAACGTGTTGCCTTTACGTTTTTCGGTTTCATCATCAGTCAAATCCGAGCCATCGGATTGTTTCAAGATGACGGATGCCTTGTCGCCATCTTCCACCCGATCGCCACGGATTCCTTTGGCGTCAAGATCGGCCTTGGCGGCTTGGTAATCTTCGTCGCTCATGTGGTACTGGGGCGAACCGAGGATCATGCCTTGGTTGACCAGCCGACCAAACGGTTCGGGGGTACTGACGTGCCCGCGATCGTAAAGAACTTTGTGCCAGAATCGCGAGTACAGCAAATGCAGCACCGCGTGCTCGGCTCCGCCGACGTACACGTCCACCGGCATCCACTGCTTTTCCTTTTCCGGATCGATGATCGCTTGATCGTTCTTTGGATCGATGTACCGCAGATAATACCAACACGAACCGGCCCACTGAGGCATCGTGTTGGTTTCGCGGCGGTAGCGTTTGCCATCGATCGTGACGTACAACCAATCGTCATCGGCTTTGGCCAAAGGCGGCTCGGGACGACCATGCGGCTTGTAGTCTTTCAGATCTGGAAGTCGCACGGGAAGTTCCGCAGCATCCACGGCTCGCTTGACCCCCGTGGGCTCGCCGTTTTCGTCGAGTTCATGCAGGATCGGGAACGGTTCGCCCCAAAATCGTTGGCGACTGAACAACCAATCACGCAGTTTGAAATTGACTGCCTCATTGCCTTGCCCTGATTTTCAGATCAAATTGTTTGGCAAATTCAAAGTCACGTTCATCGTGAGCGGGAACGGCCATGATCGCCCCGGTTCCGTAGCCCGCCAACACATAGTCGGCGACCCAGATGGGGATCGCTTCGCCGTTGACGGGATTGATTGCAGTCGATCCGGTGAAGACGCCGGTTTTGACTTTGTCGCCTTCGGTTCGTTCGCGGTCACTCTTGAACGATGCTTTCTCGCGATATGCGTTGACGGCCTCGGACTGCGCCGCGGTC
>CAXBHV010001695.1:0-1854 GCA_963974855.1 uncultured Rhodopirellula sp.
CGATGTTCACATTCACTCGGTCGTCAATGTTATCGATGTTGGCCAACCCGTTAATGTCGGCATCGATGCGATCTACACCGGTGGGAGTGACTTGCGAGAAAGCCTGCATGACCAGATCGGCTTCGATTCGGTTGATCTGTGGGTTCTTTGCCAATGCCTGCAGTGCGGCTGCCGGAAGTTGCGCGGAGAAACCTTTCAGGGCATGCTCGTATACATGGCCCAATTGACCACCGTGAGCATTGACAAGTCCCTTTGCCACGGCGTTAGGGTTAGCCACATTGTCGTTGAAGGCGACAATAACGGATTCCCAAGCGGCATGCTGGGGCGGATTATTTGGTCCGACACCGTCAAGCACGATTCGCTGTTCCAGAGTTTCGATTAACCAGCGGCGTTTTCGTTTCATTGTCAGAGCTCCAGAATAGAATCGTGACTTTAGCCGCAATATAAACGGTAGTCACACTGGGGGACACGGCTAAATCGCCAAGATGAGATCATTTAATTCAGCGTGAAGGTTGCGACTTGCTTCCGCTTTAATCGCTACACCAAGCAAGATTGGGTGTGGCTGAAGTTTAGGCCGAGGCTAATGGTGAGCGAGTTGTCGTAAAGTCACTCGGCTCAATCAACCAAAATTGAAAAAGATTAAGGTGTTAAAAAGCGTTAGGTGTCAGGTATCGATTTGGCTAGATAGGAATTGTGGCTGTTCGACTCGGGCTGGGGGTTGCTGGCAGCAGGCCGTATTCGGAGTTGTGGAAATGGCGAGCCGATGAGGCAGCAATGCCAATACAAGTCGTTGCCTATCCAGGATGACGAGCGTTTGCTAACCGTTTGCCGCACCGTTAAACGCAATGCACTTTCTATATAACTCCTCAAGGCGGCGAAGCTGCAAAACGTAGCCTAGGCTTCCAGCCTGGGGACCACATCGAACCCAGGCTGGAAGCCTAGGCTACGTTAAACCCAATGAGTTGTGCGGAGGTGCTTTGACTCTGTCAAGTTAACAATCGCACAGCCCCTGTCAGCACAGCGAGTTGGCTTCGACTATAAAGGTCCATCAGGGACGCCGATAAGGGTCCCATTTCGAACCTGTCGTTGAATCGAGCGGACCGGAGTATCCATTCATGCAGAAAATTATTGTTGTTGCCGTAAGCTTTGTCGTGTTATGCGGTGGGGTGGTGCTGGCGGAGGATTCGAACTGGAAAGCGGGTGCCGCGAAAGTGGCGATCACGCCTGAGGAGCCGCTTTGGATGTCAGGCTATGCCAGCCGCGATAAACCAGCGGAAGGTAAGCTGACAGATCTTTGGGCAAAGGCGTTGGTGCTGGAAGACGGTGAAGGGCAGCGTGGTTTAATACTGACATTGGACCTTGTTGGCATTGATCGAACGCTCGCGCAAGCGATCTGCAGTGGCCTCCAGCAGCGACACGGTTTGTCACGGAACCAGATCGTCATTAATTGTTCTCACACTCACACGGGGCCTGTGGTGGGGCACAATTTAGATCCGCTGCACTACTTGGAAATCGATTTGCAACAACAGCAAGCGGTTGATCGCTGGGTCGAAACGCTGAAGCAAAAAGTCGCCTCCGTTGTTGACAACGCCTTGGACAATCTTGCTCCCTGCAGTCTGTCGTGGGGCAGTGGAACAGCGACCTTTGCTGTCAACCGACGCGAGAACACGCCCGAAAGTACGGTACCACAGTCGCGAACCGAAGCAACGCTAAAGGGGCCTGTCGATCACGACGTGCCGGTTCTGGCGGCCCGCGATGCGGGCGGAAAATTGGTCGCGGTATTGTTTGGCTACGCCTGCCATTCGACGGTCCTGAGCAGCTACCAATGGTCGGGCGACTACCCCGGTTTCGCGC
>CAXBHV010001696.1:0-1854 GCA_963974855.1 uncultured Rhodopirellula sp.
CAGCACTGAGTCGTCCCAGTAGATCGCGAAACACTCTGAAACGTCGCATCCAAATTCCCACAACATGCCCCTACATCCCCGCCGGTGGCGGTATGACACCCTGATCCTTGAATCGCTGCAGCAGATTCAGCCGAGCAGCATTTCGTGCCGACTGAATCTTGCCCCGCACTTCTACAGCAACAATTTGCTGCCGCGATCGCGGGCGACGCCACCAACGCGCATACCCCTAGCACTGCAATCCAGGCAGTCGAGCTTCGATAGTGGAGACGTTTACGTTGCATCGGGTTCAGAGAGAATCATTTTGTGGGGCTGAGGGCTGACGGTCCTATTCTAAGTAGCCTCGGACAAATCGTCACCTTGGATTAATGAACGAAGCAGAAAACCGTCCGCCAAGTGTTTTTATGATCTGTACCGTTGGTGGCGACCGAAACTCTTCGCGAGTTTCGCTACAGGGGTTCTTATGTCAGCATGGTTTCATGGTCGACGAAGATTCACCATACTCGTTAGCGTTCAACAGCAATGTCTCGCACTGAAAAATACAATGAAATTGCACTGGTCTGAGTTTGGTGAGCAGCTTTGTCGCGGCAGCGGTATCAGCGAATTGATGGACGATCTGGGGCATGCGATCGCCAGGGGCGGCGACAGTATCTGCATGCTTGGTGGCGGCCAACCGGCGCATATTCCTGAGATGGATGCGCTGTGGCGAAAGCGGTTCGAGGAAATGGGGCGAGAACCGGGCAAGCTTGAACACGCGGTAGGCAACTACGAACCACCCTCGGGGAATCCCGCCTTCCGTGCCGCACTTGCGGATTTGTTCAAACGGCAATTTGGCTGGGATCTCGGCCCAGAAAACATCGGCGTCACCGCAGGCGGACAAACGGCGTTTTTCATGCTGTTCAACTCGTTGGCCGGAAAGTTCCGCGACGGTAGCCGCAAAAAAGTCATGTTGCCACTGGTCCCCGAGTACATCGGCTATGCCAACCAATCGGTCGATGGCGAGATGTTTTGTGCCGTCAAGCCACGGTTGGAAATGACCGGCGAACACGAATTCAAATATCGTGTTGATTTTGACGCAATTGAAATCACTGGCGATATTGCAGCAATCTGCGTGTCGCGGCCGACCAACCCGACCGGCAATGTGTTGACCGACGCCGAGATCGAGCGCCTCGCCGAACTCGCTGCGGCGAACGACATTCCGCTGATCATCGACAATGCGTACGGCGCGCCGTTTCCCAACGCAATCTTCACCGAAGCCACTCCGGTCTGGAACGAAAACATCATCCTGACGCTCAGTCTTTCCAAGATTGGGTTGCCTGGCACACGCACCGGGATCGTTGTGGCCAGCCCCGATGTAATCCGTTCGTTGTCATCGATGATGTCCATCGTGGGACTCGCCAACACAAACATTGGTCAAGCAATCGCAACACCGCTGGTTGAAAGTGGCGAAATCTTGCGATTGAGCAACGAAGTGGTTCAGCCATTTTACCGGACAAAATCCGAGCAGGCTCAGGGCTTTGTACGCGAGTACTTTGATGACCGATTGCCTTATCGGGTCCATCGCAGCGAAGGGGCGTTCTTTCTGTGGATGTGGTTCGAAGGATTGCCAATCAATTCGCAAGAACTGTACCAGCGTCTGAAGGCCCGTGACGTGTTAGTCGTCCCCGGGAACTATTTCTTTTTTGGATTGGACGATCACGATTGGCGACACCGTAATGAGTGCATTCGAGTGACGTTCACAATGCCCGAAGCGACCGTGAGGAAAGGATTCCAAATCATTGCCGAAGAGGTGGCCAAGGCTTATGCAGAGAACTTACCGTAGCGAAAGTCGCAGAGACTTTCGTAGTGGCACGTTGA
>CAXBHV010001697.1:0-1853 GCA_963974855.1 uncultured Rhodopirellula sp.
TTGATTTCCGTTGCTGCATCCTTTTCGGGCTTGGCCGACTCTTGCTCAGCCGCTGAGTCCGTCGGCGCGAAATCCGCAGGCAGAAACGCTTGCGTCATCTGGTGCACAGCAAAGTCGTGGTAACGCGGTTCGCTTCGTTCGACCAGTTGCATCAACCACTGGAAACCAAGATCGTCAGGCGAAAATTCTCGCACATCACTGAGCCAATCAAGAACCTGTCGCGACAACGCTTCATCGAACTCGATTTCTCGCCCCCAAACGGTCTTCTTTTGCTCGGCGATCCAAGGATCTTGCTGCCAAGTGGGATGAAATGCAATTCGCTTTAGGAAATCGGCGGTAAAGATCGATGGTTTCAGTTTCCCCGACTCGACCCACTGACAAATCGCATTGCTCGTCAACGGATTGACCAACAAACGTTGCAGTGACGCGGGATCCACCTCGCTCGGACCAATCTTATCTAATTGTTCACACACGTAATTCGCGACGTGATACCCTGCAGGTGATCGTGAATCGACCTGTTGGATCAAATCGACAAAGTACGTCGTCCCCAGTTTCTTTAGCGGATGGAGTTCACATAACCGCACCGTGGCAAACGCAAACGCGGGGCCTGGAGCAGACTTCAACCGTTCAGCAAACCAGCTAGGCGATAGTTCCTTTGCACCGAAGTGTTTTCGCAAAACCTTGCTCGCCAGTTGAGTTCCGTAGCGAGTGTCAAGAAGTTGCCCCCAAGCATCCAGCCCGATTTCGGTGCGGGGATCGCGCGCCGAGAGCAGATCGTTTGCGAATTGACGTACATCGTTGCTGGAGTTATTGGCCAAGCGAATCAGGTCCTCGACCGGCAAATCGCGAGCATGCGTGCGAGCGTAGCTAGCCGCATAGGTGCGAGCGACGTTGGAGGGCGAATCAAACAAACGCAACACAGGTTCGTGAAGCCCTAACTCGGTGAACTTGGATTGCTCGAATCGCGGCACATTATCGAGAATCCAGACGGCGAACGTATCGAGCGTTTCGCTTTGTTTACCCGTCAATCGTGCCACCCATTCGGGTTCGACTTCGCGAATCGCGGCTCGAAAGTCGCTCTTCAGTGCTTTGGTCGCGTAATCACGAATCGGCTCCGCTTGGGCCCGCTCAAGAAGTGAAAACAAAGGCCGCGGCGAACGTTTCCAAGCGTCCGCAAAGGCCCGGTATTTCTGCCATGACGTGATGCGTGAGTAGCCCAACTTGAACGCGTGAGGCGTGTATTTGCCGGTTTCGTGAAAAAAGATGTGGTTCAAGATCCAAGAATTACGAAACTCGCCGTATCCGCGGTAGTGAACCAAGAAATCCGCGGCGACGTCGGGGTAAACCGCTGGCAACGTTTGCCCGATTCGCCGTAAATACCGCCATCCGCGGCGGCACAGATAGCCGAGCGTCCGCACGCTGACGGAGTGCTGGCCATCATTGAGCGCCATATCGAAACGGGCTCCGAGCGCCCCGAGAATTTGGGTATCGTCCGTCGCTTCGGCCTCTTTGAAAATCCGCTTCATCGCTTTGAAGGGACCATACACCATCGGCAATCGTCCGATCGTAATCGATCATTCAGCGGCAGCTCGGCATCGTCGGACTGAAGGCTTGCGAGTTTCGAGATCCGATACTCGGCTTGTTCCTCGGGCGTCTTAACGCGAAAGCGTCGATTGTTTGTTTCCGCCAGGAATGTTTCGAACGTGTAAGCCCCTTCGCGATCCGGTGGAGTGTCCTCGGGCTCGGGTGCATCGATCAATCGGCATAGCAGTGCCACACAATCCGGATCACGAGCGTCGACTGCATCACGCACTTGTTTTAAAGAAACAGAAACGGACACAGCAAGTTCCTCG
>CAXBHV010001698.1:0-1853 GCA_963974855.1 uncultured Rhodopirellula sp.
CGGGCAACGTTTTCAGCATCGATGGACCTGGTGTTTGGCAGGGAGAGAAAGTTACGCGAGCAATTCGCTTTTCAGCTTGTTCAACAAATCGATCGCATGACTGATCTCTTGCTTTTGACGCTCAGGATCTTGCGGGATTTCACGTTCGATGGTCAAGGGACCGGTGTAGCCGATTTCTTTTAGCGTTTGCAAGTACTTGCGAAAATCAACGGCACCTTGTCCAAGCGGGACTTCGGCACCCCAAGTTTCACCTGGCTTGTCGCTCCACGTTGCGTCTTTGCAGTGGATGCTACGAACGTGTTTGGCGACTCGTTTCAAGGCTTCGATCGGTTCGCCGCTGCCGTACAGAATCATGTTGGCGGGATCGAAATTGATTTTCAAGTTTTCGCGTTTGACTTGTTGGATAAACTCGAGCAAACCTTCGGCAGTTTCTTGGCCAGTTTCCAAGTGCAAATATTGCTGATTGTTGCTGCAATAGTCGCACAGTTTCCGTGTGACCTCGACGATGTCCGCATAACCTTCGTCACTCGGGCTTTCCGGTACGAAACCGAGATGCAGCGCCACGGTATCGCAACCAAGGTGTTTGGCAAAGTCCGAGATTTCAAACATTTCCTCGAGTCGACTTTGCCGCGTTTCGACGGGCACCAAACCAATGGTTTTTACGACCGTGGGGATATCTGCATAACTTTCGCCCTCAAAGCCGCCGAACACTGCGGTGCAGCGAACGCCAAGCTCGCTCAATTGAGCCTTCAACGACCCGGCTGATTCAGCAGTCCGGTTGCCTGGGTGGGGAGCGTGCAATTGAATCGTCGGAACTTTCAATTCTGAAATAACGTTCCAACCAACTCCAAGTCCCGCATCTACCGATGCGAACACACCAATGGGCCAATTTTCCATATTGAATCTCTACTGCGAAAAAGGACGATGACAATGGATACAACAGCCTAATAGGTCACCGGACTGAAAACAATCGGATGCGTGTTGGGGGCAATCGTCGGAGTGCTGCCCCAAATCCGAAAACAAGATAGAATGGCACAGCGATCGACGTCGATCTGGACGGGCATCAATGCCGATCAGAACGATCCGACACGTTCGCCAACACGCCAAATCGACTTATCCGCCTCGTAGCAAGCTCGCAGCAAGAAAAACATGCAGAACCAAGACGAAGTGAACTTTACTGAAACTGTCACGGATAGAAAGCCAGAGAGTTTGTGGGCTCAAAATCACGGCAACGTGTTTCTGATGTTTTTGGCAGGACTGGTCGTTTTAGGTTCCATGATCTTGCTGTACCGACAATCACGTTTCGTCGCACCCCGGTTTCCTTCGGAGACATTGCGAGGTGAAGCGGCGGCGAACGAAGAGGAAGCGAGATTGGCCGGCAGTACCGAGATTGCAGGATCGGTCGCGGTAGGTATCGATGGAGCGGATAGCGACGAGGGTGCGCTGATCATTGCAATCTACGGATCCAAGGAAACCTTTGCTAATCAAGCCGATCCCCAGTGGTCTGAAAGAACGCCGTTACAAAACGGTACGGCCGTTGTCACGCTAGCACTTGTAGGATTGCCCGAGGAATTCGCCATCGTTGCCTTTCATGACAAAAACGACAACGGGCAATTTGATCCCGATGCGACCGAGCGAATTGGTTTCTCAGGCACGCTGAAGCAAGACGAGCTGGCGAAAAAAGATGCCTTTAAAAAGGCCCTGATAAAGCATCCCGTTGAAGGAGAAATCATAACGATCTCGCTTCAATAAGGACGGTACGGAAGAGAGTGTCGTGGATCGCTCGGGGCGTGCGATCCAACGTGATGATCGCGGGGGACGTGAAATGTATTACTGACGGATGTCTATGCTAG
>CAXBHV010001699.1:0-1851 GCA_963974855.1 uncultured Rhodopirellula sp.
CCAGGTCAAACCATTGGCTGGCAATATTGAGTTGAGGGCGTCCGATAGCGACACATCCGTCAGCTTCACCGTGATCCGCTGACTCACATCGCCGCTGGTGATCACATTCAATCCCTGCTGCTCCGCGATCAAATCCAGCACCGCGTCGACCGTGGCATCTTTGACCGTGACCGAGATCCCGTGATGTTTTGCATCAGAGTACAGGCTCCCTCGATTAGCCGCGGGAGGTGCAAAACCAACCCGTTCATTACGAGAATGAGCGGGCGATTGCCAAGTGGCCTGGGCGATTGTCGTTTTCTTATCACGCCAATTCGGATCGGGCTTGCTGAGCGGTTGCGTTGAACGTTTAGCGTTTGCCGAAGATGCGGACGATTCCTGGGTCGGAGCTGTACGAAGGTGCTCGGCAAACGTATCGGAAAACGCCGAAGGCGTACTCAGCCCCAGCCACACCAGCATAAGTACAGTCGCACAACGCCCCGATCCACGAAAATCGAAGATGCCGCTGTTCCGATTTTGCAACGACGGCAGGTTCATGGATGGCTGTAGACTCGTCAGGGGCTGTGTACGGAACAATCGCTATAGCGTCTATCGGCGCCGACCTGCCCGCATAATCAGTAAAATCGGAAAAATCAGGCCCCCTTTCCCAGCTTAACAACGCTGCTACTTCTGCGGACTCACTAATTGCGGGCTAGAGTTGCCTGGTGAATTGGTAGCAATAGACTCGCATTTTTCGGTTTCGCTAGGCAACACGATGAAGGCTGCAAAACGGAAGACAGCATCGGAATCGTCGCGAACGCCGCGTGAATCGTCTCGACAACAGACACGTCATGGCTTATTTCGTTCGGGGATTTCGCTGATCGAGATCACGATTGTCTTGGTAATCATGTCAGCCATGGTCGCCGCCGCAGCGCCGCGTTGGGCCGATTCATTACAGCATTACCGTGTCGCCAACACGGCCAACCGACTGGTTGCCGATCTGAAACGTGCACAGTTAACAGCGTTCCGATCCAGCACGGCAAAGACGGTCACGTTCAATGTGGATCGCGAGCAGTACACGCTTGCGGATGTGAAACCGCTCGAACGTCCATCGGGTGTCTATGTCATCAAGCTAAGCGAATCGCCCTATAAATCGTCACTGGTTTCGGTTTGGGGGCAGACAGGCACTCAGACGCTGACGTTCGATGGGTTCGGAATTCCCAACCGCGGTGGAAATATCGTCGTCGGCTCTGGAAGTTTGCAAAAGACGATTACGGTGGACGCTGTCTCGGGAACGGCGATAATCCAATGACGTGGAATTACTCGTTTATCTCGGTGGCTCAAAGAAACGAGCGATCACGTCGCGGCATGCTGTTGCTGGAATTGGTCGTCGCGTTGGTCGTATCGAGCATCATTATTGCTGGGCTTCACGCCAGTCTCGCGATTTCAATTCGCAGCATCCCCGATTCCGATGGTAGCACCGCTTCGGCCCTTCGCGGAACACGCGTTGTCGATCAACTCGCAACCGAACTCGAAACGGCGGTCTATGTGACCGAGCGTTCGGCAACCACGATCGGATTTACGGTACCGGACCGCGACGGCGACGGCTTTGCCGAGCGGATACGCTATACATGGACCGGAACACCGGGCGGTTCTCTGACGCGGCAATACAACGGAGCGACTCCGTTGGCGATTGCCGAAGACGTGGATTTGTTTAGTCTGACACCAAGCTTCAAGAGCGTGGCCGAGACGTATCCGACTGTAGGTATCGAAGACGCCAACGAATCGCTATTGGTCGATCACTATGGAACCAGCGGCCTTGAAAACAATGACGTAAAAACAGCGGACTGGCTGGGGCAGCATTGGCTTTCACCC
>CAXBHV010001700.1:0-1850 GCA_963974855.1 uncultured Rhodopirellula sp.
CCTCGAAACCGAGCACTCCGGCGAGACAGGCTGCGGTATTTTCGCCCATGCTGTGGCCGATTAACGCCGACGGTTTAATGCCATAGGACATCCACAAGTTCGCGGTTGCGATTTCCCATAGAAAGATGGCAGGCAATTGGATGTCGGGACGCTCGAACTGCTGCTTTGCATCCGTGTCAGAGACTTCGCTATTGAAAATTAGCTGCCTGAGGTCGACGTCAATCAACGGTTCGAGCGTTTCACATCCTCGGTCGATCCATTGCCGAAAAACAGGTTCATGATCGTACAGCCCGCGGCCCATTTGAGTGTACTGGGCTCCGCCACCGGGAAACATAAACGTAAACGAATCCTGCTTCGCATCCGCGTGGTGAGTGAAGACACGCCGTGAATCGCGGCTGCGCAGCGTGTCGATCACACTCTGACGATCACTGCCCACAAAAATTCGTCGATGCTCAAATGCTTCGCGTCCTAATTGCAGTGTATAAGCGACATCGGCAAGGTCGACATCGGGATTTTGCTCGAGATGATCGGCAAGTCGGTCGCATTGTTCATCGAGTGATCGAGGGTTACGAGCCGAGAGCGTGATGATTTGTTCGGGACGTGTTGGCGAGGTCGACTGGATCGGTGACGGAGCTTGCTCGAGGATCACGTTGGCATTGGTGCCGCCGACACCGAGTGAATTGACCATCGCGCGACGCGGCGAATCGGTTGCTTTCCAGGACGCTCGCGTTTGAGAAACCCGGAAGGGGCTGTTGGCGAAATCGATGGACGTATTGGCCGCTTCAAAATCGACACTCGGTGGAATCTCGCCGTGATAAATCGCCATCGCCGCAGCAATAAAACTGGCCACCCCCGAAGCGGTATCGAGATGTCCAATATTGGGTTTGACCGAGCTGATTGCACAGAATTCGCGTCGCTTGGTCGTTTCGCGAAACGCAGCGGAAAGGGCGGCGATTTCAATCGGATCGCCAATCGGAGTGCCTGTGCCGTGGGCCGCGACGTAACCGATCGACTCTGCATCGACTTCGGCGATCGCCAGAGCTTCCGAAGCTGCGGCGGCTTGTTGATCCACACTCGGAGCGAGATAGCCTGCCTTGTTTGCGCCGTCGTTGTTGATCGCCGAGCCACGGATCACGGCATAGATGCGGTCGCCATCTTCGACTGCATCTTCGAGTCGCCGCAGCACCACCGCAGCCGCACCGCTGCCAAACACCGTGCCCATCGCGTTTTGGTCAAACGCTCGGCAATGTCCGTCGGGTGACAACACTTCACCGCTGCGATAGTGATACCCCACGCGGTGCGGCAGTTCGATTGTCGAGCCGCCTGCGATCGCCAATTCGCATTCACCCGCCAACAGACTTTGGGCAGCGGTATGGATGGCCACCAACGATGTCGAGCATGCCGTTTGAATATTGACACTCGGCCCAGTCAAATTCAAACAGTAAGAAACTCGCGTGGTTAAAAAATCTTTGTCGTTGCCGGTATGGCGAAGCAGAAACATGCCCACAGAATCTCGAATCGCTGAATTCCGCAGTAGGTTAAACATGAAGTAGCTGTTCATGCCGCAGCCGGCGAACACGCCGACCGAGCCATCAAATTGGCTAGGCGGATGCGTACTGTCCTCAAGTGCTTCCCAGCAACACTGTAGAAATTTGCGATGCTGTGGATCCATGATGGCTGCCTCTTTGGGCGAAAACCCAAAAAACTCGGCATCAAATAGATCCATGTCGTCTAGCGTCGCCCCCGAGCGAACATAGTGGGGATCGTCCAAGTCATTCTGCGTGATACCGGCTTGCAGCAACTCTTCAGCGCTGTAGTCGCGGATCGAGCGAACTCCGTCTCGCAGATTC
>CAXBHV010001701.1:0-1850 GCA_963974855.1 uncultured Rhodopirellula sp.
GATTGGCAGGCAGGTTGCCGGGATTGCCAGCTTGTTGTTGCCTACGCTGTTCGAGCTGGCGAACGGCACCTTTGAGCGAATCGAGCAAGCGAGGCACTTGCCCTGCCGCCACAAACACTCGCGCGCTGACCGCACTTTGAGGAAAGAAGCTGGTCAGAAAGTCCAAGCCAAATTCACTCGCACCGTGGCCAATCATCACTCCGTTTGCATAGACGCCGCTGAGCACGTTGTCGGGCATTTTTAGATCATCATAAATCTCTTGCGGAGTGGGGCGACGAGCTTGATTTTGTTGGGGATTCGCTGGCGGTGATGGCGGATCGCCAGATCGATTGCGATACAAATCAAGGTTCGTATTCAACGCGTCGATGAACTGGGGCATCACCGGATGAGGGATAACCACGCGTGACGCGACGCGATGCGGCCGGCCAATCGTTTGCAGAAAATCGATGATGAATTCACTCGGTCCAGTCATCACGATAGCGCCGGTGCTGAAACAGCCTTCCGCAACGTGGTCAGGCACGCGTGCACGCAGCGCCGGGTTGGCGTCGGCGGGATCGGGAGACGAATCTGATTCGGAAGTCATACGATGGAAGCCGTTTCGTTGAGTTAAATCTTGTGTCGGTGTTGACCGTTTCAGCAACGGTTGTAGCGATGTCGGCTCACTCATTTCAATGCGTCGCCGGCATGAAACTGAATTTTACTCGGTTTCACACCAGAGTTCAGGGGGACGCCGTCTTCTTTTGTTCGTGTGCGACTTGTTCGGGGGTCGCAATTCGTCGCGGCAAAACGATCCGTGGCATCGTCAATAAACAGGCCACAAAGGCAACGACCACTGCGACAGCCACGAATATCACCTCGCGTGTCCGCACCATTCCACTCGTGCTGGCTTCGGCAAAGGTCCAGGCCCAATTCGTGATTTGCCAGTAAGAATAAGAGTAGTTTCGATAGTCGTTAAAATGCAAACCGATCGAATAGGGCACCAGCGCCGATAGCACAAGCGCGCTGATCATTGCGGCTAAACCAATCTCGACACGCGGATGGTTGTTGATTCGCACCAACGCAATAATCCAGCGAACTGCGATCATGGCCGCCACTAAGTAACTGGCAAACAAAATGCCGAGTCGAAACAGCGATCGAAGTTCCGCTGCACGAAAATTGGTCGTGATCTGCTCGTACTCTTTTAAGCCCAGCACGAACAGCGACGTTAACACGACAACATTGACCGTGGCAAACACCAATCCTGTTGCCGGCCCGGGCGTTAACCACGTCAGCACAACACGGGCGAAAAAACTCTGCGGCAATTCACGTCGAATCCGCGGCGTCGTGATAGGGGATTCGGCCGCTAACATACTGCCAAACACCGTCCACAACACTGCCAATGCTGTCGCGACCGTGATAAGCACCCCCTCGCTCTGATCAAGTCCCCTGATCGCATACGCTACAATTCCAACCAGGATCATCGACAACACCATCATCGAAATACGCAGATGCGTCGATCGATTTTCGCTTTCTGGTGTTAATTGAGCCGCCGTTGTGGTCAGCAACAAATGACCCGCTGACAACGACACTAGCACTGTGGATGTACTGAGGAAAAACATCCAGTCCGCCGTCAACGCGTTGCCATTAATGATCAGATCGACCACGAAATATCCGATGGCATACTCCGCAAACAGCAGGAGCATCATCAACATCAATAGTGTTGCGATGCGACCGGTCCTGCTCTGTGCCAACGGCGCAAGGAACAATGCCGCCACAGTCAGAACCAATCCCGCCACCAATAGCAAGGCGATGATGATCAGTGTCGTCGGCAGATCAACGCCGCGCAGGGTGTACGCATAGGCCATGCACGG
>CAXBHV010001702.1:0-1848 GCA_963974855.1 uncultured Rhodopirellula sp.
GGTACTGCTCGTCGGTAAAGTTGCCACCGGCATGACATGCGGTGCAGTTGGCCTTTCCAAACGTCAACTTCATTCCTCGTTTGGCAGATTCGCTCATCGGGTGTTCCGCCACTCCCTTTTTCAGCGCATCGTATTGTTTCTTCAGCTCGGGCTCTTCATCGAGATATTCCAAATCGTCTGCAAACGTTTCCTCGAAACGAACAAGCGGCGCGTAGTAATCGTAGGGAGCAGGTCCGGTAACGATGGCACGTTCAAATGTCGCAATGGCTCGGCCAACGTTATCAATGTTCAATCCGTCTTCGAAAATAGCATCGAATTGCAACTTGTAACCGGCGATACCGGACAAGCAATCGATACAACCCGAGTGGGTGTTGCCCATTTCGATCGGGTTAGCGATCGGGCCGACCGCTTGTTCTTCGAGCGTTGCAGCACGGCCATCCCAAAACTGGGCCTTGCTGACGATTCGGTTGTACGAGATGGGTGAGTTTCGTCCCCCCTCTTGTTGGCGAACGCCGACACCAAATCGTGTGTTCGCCGCGTAGCCTTGGTCGGGATCGTGACATGACGCACATGACACCGTGCTGTCAGACGACAAGCGAGGATCAAAATACAATTGACGGCCAAGTTCGATCTTGGCTCGGGTCATGGGATTGTCTTCGGGGATGAACACGTTGGCGCTGGCGGCATCGAGCCCCAGCGGCAACTTGATTTTCAATTCCTCGTGATTCTCGGGCTTAGCAAGCCATAGTTTGAGTTCGGCCTCGGTTAAATCGCCCTCGCCGGGAATCCCAGTCAGCAAAGTTCCCTCACCCAACGTGACTTCGTTGGATGCGGTCGCTGTGGAGGGCACTGTTTCCGCTAAAACGTTCGTATGCATCAGCCCCATGCCCGCGGTGACCAGGGCAACCGCGATAGGGAATTGGCTTTTGAAAATAGAATGTCGCATTGGCGGCGTCTCTCGCTGTTTCGGGAGGGAGGATAGGTAGGTTGTCTTAGTATAGCTACCTTTTTGACGCACTTCACCATGGGACCGCTTTGGATCCGTGATAAATGGCCGCGAGACGTCATGGCTGCAAAGTCGACGCCCACCACATGCCTGAATCTCGCTCAAACGCGATTTGTTGCCTTACAGTGTTCCCCGCCACTCGACGGGTCGGGTACAATTTTAGCGACCCCCAAAAACTTCACTGATCTCCAAACGGATTGTAACCTTCGGGTGAGCCTATTCTTCGGAACCCGCCCACACGCGACTCCGAGCAAACAAGGATGTGACCCACGAGGACTCCGATCCCTTTTGGGATAGGCTCTCAGCGTCCCGGCGGATTTTTAGTCCCGACGGTCCGAGGGAAATTCTTTTCGCGAATCCAACAGTGCAATTTCATTCCGACAATCAACACGTGCACGAAACCTTTTCTGAAATGTCATCGCCATCTGTGTCCCAACTATCGATCAACCCAGCGGAATTGCTCACCAAGATTAACAACGTGCGAGACTCGCTGCAGGAAGTCATCCGTGGCAAGGCGGATGTGATTGATGCGGTGTTGATTGCAATGTTGGCCGAGGGATCCGTGTTACTCGAAGACGTGCCTGGCGTTGGAAAAACAACGCTCGCCAAGTCGCTCGCCCGTTTAATCGATCTCGAGTTTCAACGAGTTCAGTGCACACCGGACTTGCTGCCTGCGGATATCATCGGCAGCAGCGTATTTCGCCCCTCTTCGGGAACGTTCGAGTTTCGAGCGGGACCGGTCTTCAGCAATCTGTTGATCGCCGATGAAATCAACCGCGCTTCGCCGCGAACGCAAAGTGCGTTGTTGGAAGCGATGGCGGAATCGCAAGTAACGGTGGATG
>CAXBHV010001703.1:0-1840 GCA_963974855.1 uncultured Rhodopirellula sp.
CCGATGCCACACTACGAATGCTCGAGGCGGGAGAGGCTGGTGAGTCGACCGAACCGATGCGCCGGGAACTGCACGAATTGCTGTCTAGCAAAAACGTGCGATTCGAAGATGGACTGTATTCGGATCGAATTCGCAACCATCCAATCGATAACCAGTTTTTTCCAGCTAGCCAGTGGTATGCGGCCTGGGAAGAGGAAGTTGAGTGAGGAGTTGAGAGTTCGCTTGCTGCTCGATGGCAACCGTTAATTTGTAACGAATGATGATGGACGAGAATCGAATGTTGAATTTCAAACCTTCCCGCGAGCGGAGTTTGTACTTGTTGCTTGCGGCACCGGTTATCGCGCTGCTAGGTGTGTTTGCGATGGGTGTCAAAATTGAATGGGCTGCGGCGGCCAGCGTCAAAGCATCACTGGCGAGATTGACAAGCGAAGGGGAACCGATTGGCAACCACACGCTCGCTCAGTGGATGGATAACAATACATCCCAAGAAACGACCGCTCAATGGCGCGATATCCTGGTTGCGACTGATGGGCTTAGCGTGCGGTTCCGCGACTTGCTGCCGCTTGACGATGAGCACGAACTTGCCCCGAGCCAACCATCGGATGACGCAGACATCTTGCAACGCTACGCACAGCAAGCGCGGCCGATCATTGAAGCGATCGAGAAGGTTAAATCTCAGCCCAAGCCTGTTTGGCAACCCGTTGTATTCAATGGGTTTGGCACTTTGCTTCCTGATTTGCAAGGGTCACGATCGATCATCTATTTACTGTCTCGCGAGTTTCGGGTGGCCGTCCACCAACGCGACCCTTCGCGCGCCATCCAGGCACTGGACCTGATGCTGAAAGTAGCTGACGCGTACGATTGGCAAATCGGGTTTGTGTCCGACTTCGTTTACTTTGCTGCGGTGAACCGACACCGAGATCAGATTCGCCAATCGCTCGCTATTGGTTTTTGGGACAATGAGGAGCAATTGCTACAGCTGCGTGATCAAATGAACCGTCCGCATGATCTGCATGATCGCTTGGCTAAAGCCGTCGCGACGGAGCGAGCGTATCAGCTGGCCGAATTTGGCATCACAAGCGAAGGCCCAAGCTACTTCGAACGAGAATCGGGATTCGAAGTCTTTCCATTTGGAACAACTGCCACGACCGGCCAATCGATGCTCGAGCGATACGAGCAGTGGAGAGATATCGACATGACAACCGCTTTTGATCAATGGCCTACGAGTGAAACTTCGAACCAAGAGAAGGATGAGTTGTGGGCGTTCAGCATCCTGGGAATCCCGGTTGCCAATACGGCTGCGTTCATCGAGCCGTTTTACTCAAATGAAGGCTCTATAGCATCTACGTTCTATCGCTTCGAATTAAATCGACGCTGGACCTTGACCGCCGTCGCGATCAAGCTCTTTAAGCTTCAGCACGATCGCTTTCCGAATGAGCTTAGCGAACTGAGCGAAATCGGGCTGACCGAATCGGACTGGATGGTCAACTCGCAGGAATCGTTTGGATACGAAGTGGGGGGACGCGATGAAGTCGCGTACCTGTGGAGTATCGATTTTGAAACAGCGAAGCGGCCAGGCGGAGAGCCAGTGGTAGCGAAGGAGCGCCCGCTAACGTCAGACGATCCCATTCAAAAGATCGAACAGTTTGTAACCGAGATTCGCTAATCGACCGGCTGCAGCGGAATGAAGTTCCGGCACAGCGGAATTCACCCTCCCAGATAGGAGGGTCGGCCGCGATAGCGGGCGGAGAGGGCTGGTTGCATGGAACTTGTACCGTCGAACTCTAACACATCGAGGCCCCACCCGTGAGCTTGCTTCGCTCGCTCTGACCTTCTCCAA
>CAXBHV010001704.1:0-1839 GCA_963974855.1 uncultured Rhodopirellula sp.
TGCGAAGCTGTCGCCATCGCAACCCAATGCGTAGATTGAAGTTGCGGTATCATCGCTTTTCCCGGCAAATCCTAACCCGAAGCGTCAGCGAGAGACCGAGTCAAGTTAGAGATTCCCTCGCTTACGCGTCGGGTAATGAAAAACTGGCAACTTCAAAACGCGTTTGCGAGGCGGGGGCCAGCGACACGAGGCAACCTGCTTGAAATCCCTGGTTGAAGTGTCGGGTTGTGATTCTCCCAATAGCGTTTCTAGCAAAACACAGCGAGATGTCGGGCCATTCGTGGCTGCCATTCTGGACTTGGCACCCCATCCCAATACCGGCTATTTGCCGTTAAGTCGATACACGCAAACGACTTGCGATGAAAATGAAGTGATCGGCACGCGGGTTGCTCTCAAAGCGATCCAAGTCGTGGCTCCCTGCCATTTGTGCATCGATTCGTTTTGACGCATGGCAAGGGTCTGCCTAAACAACAATTCAAATTTCTGTCCTGATAGACGAAAGGTGTCACGGAGATGGCGACTGCCACCAAGAAGAACTCGAAGATTCGCTTACAACCCCTCGGCGAACGTATCGTGATCCAACGCGAAGAGAGCGAGCAGATGACTGCTGGCGGCATCGTGCTGCCTGATTCCGCTCAAGAAAAACCAGCTCGCGGCACCGTCGTTGCTGTCGGCAACGGCAAATTGCTCGACGATGGAACCCGCGCCGCTTGCCAACTGAAGCCCAACGAACATGTTCTGTTCAGCAGCTACGCTGGCGAGAACATCGAAGTCGACGGCGTCGAATACTTGCTGATGCGTGAAGACGACGTCTTGGCTGTTATCGAGTAATCCCCCGGTCAAAACCGAACCGGCAAAACAAAACAACCCCTCGAAAAACTGGAACAACATCTCCCATGCCAAAGATTATTGCCTACGACCAGGAAGCTCGCGAAGCGATCCGCCGCGGTGTTTCCAAATTGGCTCGCACCGTTAAGGTCACTCTCGGTCCTAAGGGCCGTAACGTTATCTTGCAGAAGAGCTTCGGTAGCCCGACTGTCACCAAAGACGGTGTCACCGTGGCCAAGGAAATCGAACTCGAAGACGTCTATGAAAACATGGGCGCTCAAATGGTTCGCGAAGTTGCTAGCCGCACCAGCGACGTTGCCGGCGACGGAACTACCACGGCAACCGTGATGGCCGAAGCGATCTTCAACGAGGGCCTGAAAGCCGTTGTTGCGGGCGTTAACCCTGTGAAGCTGAAGTCGGGTATCGAGCGAGCCGTTTCGGATTTGACCGAAAAATTGCACTCGATGGCGACCAAGGTCAAAGACAAAGAAGCAATGGCAAACGTTGCCACGATCGCCAGCAACAATGACCGAGAAATCGGAAACTTGCTTGCCGACGCGATGAGCAAGGTGGGTAAAGACGGCGTAATCACCGTCGACGAAGGCAAGAGCCTTCACACCGAGCAAGAGTGGGTCGAAGGGATGCAGTTTGATCGCGGCTACTTGTCGCCTTACTTCGTCACCGACTCGGCAACGATGGAAGCCGTTCTCGAAGACGCTTACATCTTGGTTTTCGAAAAGAAAATCAGCAACATCAAGGACATGGTTCCGATGTTGGAAAAGGTCGTTCAACAAGGCAAGCCTTTGTTGATCATCGCCGAAGACGTCGACGGCGAAGCATTGGCCACCTTGGTCATCAACCGTCTGCGTGGCACTTTCGCAGTAGCTGCTGTGAAGGCTCCTGGCTACGGCGATCGTCGCAAAGCGATGATGGAAGACATCGCGATTCTGACCGGTGGTCAAGCGATCTTCGAAGCATTGGGTGTTAAGCTCGAAAGCGTTGACCTGCCAC
>CAXBHV010001705.1:0-1837 GCA_963974855.1 uncultured Rhodopirellula sp.
CAAAAAGGGCAGGTAAATCTGGAAGCCCATCAAAAATGCAGTCTTCAGTTCACTCAAGATGAATGCCGGCAACAGCACTCGCATCGGTACATCGGCGAACGTGCTCGGCAGAGGCGCGTCGGGATCCATGTAACCATAAAACAAATGCACGTCTTCATGGTTGCCGGCTACGTCGATTTGATTGGACATGAATTCGCGAATCGGAATCGAGCCGGCTTCGTAAGCTTCTTCCATCGACATTTTGACGTCGGGATCAGTGTACGGTTTGACAGCGTCTTCGTAGACACGCGTCCACACCGGAGTCATTACGAACAACGTCATGAACATCGCGATGCTGGTCATCACCTGGCTCGGCGGCAACGATTGCAGCCCGATCGCTTGTCGCAACAGTCCGAGTACGATGATGATGCGGACATAACAAGTCGTCATCAACAAAACGGCGGGTGCTAGACTTAGCACGGTCAGCAGCAGCAAGACTTGCAAGCTGCTCGCCAAGCCTTCGGGGCTAGTCCATTGTTCGGGACCGCCACCGAGGACGTTCAGTGATTCCGCAGCGATTTTGACCGGTTCTTGCTGTACAATTGTCGGCTGTTGAGCCACCGCGGTCGGCGCATGCACCAACGCAGTGATCAGCAGAATCAGTTGTATTGCAAGCAGTCGGATCAAACCAACGTCGCTCCATCAACGTGGACGCCTTCGGCAAAGAGACCCTTGGACTTTAGGGGAATTTGCCAAGAAAGCGAAAGAGCGATTCGGCCCCCAGCGTATTGAAGCCCCGCCATCGTCGAGCAAACGGCTGTAGGAAGCAGGAAGGCGACTACTTCACAATTCGCCAACAGCGGTGGATCCGCCGATTTCGATACTCTTCGGGGACCGTTTGATTGCTGATTTCGTGGATCGTCGTCGCTAAAACCTCCGCCGGATCAAACTTAAATCCGCGGAAATTGTTCGAGAAATAAATTACTCCGCCAGGGCTGACGAGTGCTAGCAATTGATTTAAGAACGGCACCGCGCAGGTCTGCACGTCCCAGTCGTTTTGGGTGCTCTTGCTGTTGGAAAAGGTCGGCGGATCAAAGACAACCAGGTCGTACAGTTCAGCGGGTTTGTGATCTTTGATGAACTGGACGGCGTCGATCGCGAAATATTCGTGCTCAGGCCCGTCGAAGCCGTTTCGCCGCATGTTCACTTTGGACCACTCGATGTAGCGTTTCGACAGGTCGACGCTGGTCGTCTTTGCGGCGCCACCCGCAGCCGCATAAACGCTGAACGAACCGGTGTAGCAAAATAGATTCAGGAAATTTTTGCCTGCGGCCACTTCGCGGACCATTTGCCGAGTCACGCGGTGATCCAGGAATAACCCGGTATCGACATAGTCGGCCAAGTTAACCAGGAATTTCAATCCTCCCTCTTGGACTTCGATCCGCGAATCGGTCTCGGCGACCTTTTCGTGCTGTTTGGTCCCCCGCTGCCGCTCGCGTTTCTTCAAGTAAACGTTTTTCGCAGGGATTTCCAGCGTCTCGCCCGCCGTTTTTGCCATCAAATCGAGCCAATCGGAATGCTCGGCCGGTTCGCGATCGTGCGGCCGTTCGTACTCGGTGATGTGCAGATTGTCTTCGTAGCGATCGACCACCAATGGGATTTCAGGGATATCACGTTCGTACAGTCGATAGCACGTGATCCCGCGACGCGTTGGATAGCGCCGCAAATGGCGAGCTCGTTTGCTCAACCGAGTCGCAAACAGTTTGGCTTGTTCGATCGTTTTTTCGGAATAGGAGGAGCTGTTCTTCATACAGATCGGCTTGAGAGGGTATCCGAAAAGGGGGCTGACCCTCTCCGG
>CAXBHV010001706.1:0-1835 GCA_963974855.1 uncultured Rhodopirellula sp.
CTCGCGTGGCGTACAGTCATGACGAACACAAACGCTGGCCGCTTTGCCGACGACTTCGCCCATCATCCCACAAGTCCGCATCACTCGCACCGTGCCCAAGGCTTCGTGCGTCACACTGATGCAACGTCCCGCCATAAACAGATTCGAAATATTTCGCGAATAGAACGTTCGGTAGGGAACCGGATAACCGTAGTTTCGATCGATTCGTCGATCATGAACCGCAACCGAAATAAATGGGTTATCGGGAAATTTCTTAGAGTATTGTTCTTTGGGATAATGAAGGTCGATCGACCAAGTACTCGGCACACAACCATCAGGATAGGCGACTTTGTTGACCACATCGTCTTGCGTCAACACGATGTCACCCATCAAGCGACGCGATTCACGAGGACCGCCGATATAAGCGACCCAGGTTAGGTAGGCATTCTTGTGCTTGTCGGCCCCGTCGCCATTTTTCATCGCATTAAACGCCCCATAGACCGCTCGCAAATTCCAGTCGCGGATCGCTTCGGCATGCTTGATTGGATCCTTGTCAAATCCGCTTTCCCAAAACCATTGACCGTGATGGTCACGTGGATAGGGGAAATCGTCCATGTTCATCTGCAGTGCCCATGGCGTTTCAGGAAACTCGGTGGGGCTTTCCGCTTCATCCCAAGCCCACATGTTGCTCATGCCCATACGCCCCTCGGGAGTCATTTCACTATCGGCACCGGCGAGATGTCCGATCGTGGCGTGGCCAGTGCAATCGGCAAACAGCTTGCCCGAAAAGCGGATTTGATCGCCTGTACGTGTGTCAAACGCCATCACGCTTTCGATTTGATCGTCTTTGGTTTCGACTTGGTACGCGTGATGGTTCAAGAACAAATCGATCTTGGGTTCAGCCCGCACGATCGCTTCTTTTTTAGCATCCTCGAATTCTTCGTAGGTGCCCGGTGATTTGGTGGCGTTATCGGAAAACTCGGTAACGATTTCACCGACGCGAGGATAATTACCTCGGCGAACGTGCCCCATCGCCCAAACGCGAATTTCACTTGATCCGTTTCCGCCCAACACGCCCCGGTTCTGCACCAAAGCGACTTTGCATCCCATCCGTGCTGCGGAAATCGCGGTGCCCATCCCTGCATAACCGCCACCGATGACGACGATGTCATAGCCACTTTTTTCGGTAGGTTCCTCGCCCAAACCGAGTTGCTTGCGACGCCAAGGACCCAAAACAGTCGATTCGTTTGGTGGCTCGGCGTTCGATTTAGTGAAATAAATTGCGTCGCAGCGACCGTCGAAACCGGTCAGATCCTGCAACGCGACGGTGGCTTTGGTGTCGTTGATTTCAACCGTCCCACCGGCCTCCCAAAACCATTCGGCGTTTTTCGTTCCGAAGGTGTGATCGAGCGTCTCGCCGTTCACCGCGATTTGGAATTTCCCTGGAGCCCCGGGGGCTTCCCAGCGAGCAACCCAGTCCTTGGTGCGTGCGAACACATGGTACGTTCCTGTGCTCGGAAACTCGACCGTCGCCGTGGCATCTTCGACCGGTTTTCCCATCCCGTGGGCGATCAGATAGGGCGACCCCATCGTCATGATCGATTGGGTATCGAGTTTCCAGCCGCCGGGCTCAGCGAAGCTTTCCGCTTCGATAAACACCGAGTCTTCGGCCCAAGCGGGCTGAAGCGTTATCGCGGCTAACGATAGAGTGAGAGCCGTGAAAATTCGTCGCACAAGGGTCATTATTGGCCTTGAAGATTTCGTGGAGAACGGGGGTGGGGGAGACAATTCGTCATTGTAATTGTTCGCGGGGCAAGTCACCACCATTGAACCCGAAGAAGCTCGACCAAGATCAA
>CAXBHV010001707.1:0-1834 GCA_963974855.1 uncultured Rhodopirellula sp.
GCGTGAGCGGCCGGGTCCCGCGCATTACCCGGTGCCTTACGGCCCACGGCTCACGACTGCGATTTGCATTTCGATTAAATCAACAGCCTACTATCTCAAACGGCTAATGGGATTCACCCAACGATTCCTGCCTACCTGCTCAGTGCGTGCCACCCCCAAAGACGGGGCGCGTTGGGATGGGATGGAAGCGCGGCCATGGAATCTCGGGAGCTTTGATCGAGCCATCTTGCTCGACCGACGAATCAAAGGGGGTGACCGCGAGTGCTCCGCCGTCAAAACCTTGCTCGATCGGGAAGCCTAAGTCGTCGATGGGTACGGCGTGGCCCGGTACGCCTTGCTGGCATTCGGGATCAAACTCGCTCGAAGCTGCAAATGCTGCAGTGGATTCGATCCCCACGGGGTCTGAGAAGGCATGGTGCCACTTGGTCGCGATTCGCTTGGAACGATTTTGTTTCCAATCGCCAAGCACGCCGCCGCCGTCCTCAGGATCCGCCAGTCGTTCGCTGGGGATGTTCAATGCCACACAGCCAGCTTGGATTGAAATCAATCCGAGGCCGAGTACGAGAAAGAGTGTTTTTGTGGATGCGGATCGCAACATGGTCAACGGGCGACCGCTTGCATTACTGATTGCGTCTGAACTCACTCTTTTAAAACATGTCGCCTGGGTTTGTGGATTATCCCAAGCGTCAGTGAATCAAGATTGAGAGTCAGGCGACAAACATCGCAACCGACCGCATATTTCGAGGAATCCCCCCTCGAAGTCTTCTAGCTACCTTTATCATGATCGGGTCTTGAGCAGGCGATCTTTAATAAATACCGCTAAATCGCAAAGGTTCCCGTAGCTTACCTAAACTCGCCGCATGGATGCCCCAGGCGTGAATCAAGTTAGTTAGATTAGTGACTATTGAGATAGGAGTTCCCGCCTCAATCCGCCCCCACCCTCCTCCTTTTTTCCAGGAAATAAACATCGTGACGCGTCGCGTATTACTTTTGACTCTGTTGTTTGGCTTTCTAACTGCAGGACACACCATGAGTTCACTTTCGCCATCGACTGCTGCCGGGCCTGGCGACAATCCAGTCATCAACGTTTGGATTGGAACAAGCAATGCAAAGCCTAGTAAAGGCATTTACCACTGCACGTTGAATACTCAAAACGGCAAACTGTCGGATCCGACGTTGGCGGCTGAGATGGGCGGCCCCGGGTTTCTCGCCATGCATCCCAATGGCGAGGTGTTGTACGCCGTCGGCGACGTTAATGGGACTGCATCCGTCGCGGCCTATAAGATCGACGGCAATGGCAAAGACGCAAAGTTAACGCCGCTGAACTCGGTGGCAATCGATGACGGCGGCGCCGCGCACGTCGCGGTCGATTCCAAAGGCAAGATGCTGATGACGGCTCAATACGGCAGCGGATCGGTTGCCGCATTTTCGCTCAATTCCGATGGTTCGGTCAATAAACGCACCTCGCTGATGAAACATGAAGGCGGATCACGCATCGTGCCCGGTCGCCAAGAAGCACCGCATGCCCACTGGGCCGGTTTCTCGCCAGATGAGCGATTTGCCTTTGTCCCCGACCTCGGGCTCGACAAAGTGATGATTTACAAAGTCGACACCGACACCGCCACGCTGACGCCACACGGCTTTGGCCAAGCTCCACTGGGGGGCGGACCGCGGCACATGAAGTTTCATCCCAATGGCAAATGGATCTTCTTGCTAAACGAACTCGATCTCAGCGTCACCGTGTTCGATTACGATGCCGAAAAGGGAACGATGACGCCCAAGCAGACGATTCCGACTGTTTCCAAATCCGAGCTTGCGAAAGAACTTTTCAAAA
>CAXBHV010001708.1:0-1833 GCA_963974855.1 uncultured Rhodopirellula sp.
CTAAAGGGCGTGCTCGACCTCTCCCCCGACTTCGTCGGTGGAGAGGTAACTGCAGCATAAGCCGGAAGAAAAACTTACCCTCAATATCCGACGACAAGCCCAACGTTTTAGCAGTCCAGGATTGCGTTAGATAAACACGAAAAAAGCCCCGCATGGAACTTCGTTCCATGCGGGGCTTTTTGATTTACCGCTTCTTATCTCAATAAGATGACGTTTGTCAGTGGATCTACGGGGTGTAACTTTGCTCGACATCTTCGCCGAACAGCAGCATCAGTCCACCGCCACGCTGCGGTTTGCCGTTGCCGTAGGTGTAACCCGCTTCAAGTGCTCGTGCGATCCGTTCGGATGCTTCTGACAAATGAGCACGTGAATAGGCATCCATCTTCTTGCCACATTTCTCCAGTGACGCATCGATCCGTTTCTGCAGATCCTTCAGCTCCATGCGAGCCAAGTTGCTGATCGGCTTGTACGCAGCGGTCGAGCTGTCTTGTTCAAGAACAAGGTCAACGAGCCGCTGCATGTGTTCGCGTTGCAAGTTGCGACGTAGCGAACTGATCATGGTTTGGCGATCGTTTCGGCCTTCGGGGCACTCTTGATCCAGTTCGGTCCAGACGGCGGTACCAATCGTGTCCAGCAATTCAGGCAGTGTCAAAGCATCCTGGTCCGATGGCAATCGCATCTCGTTGTCGTAAACGCGGCGAAGCGTCGTGGGGTTCATCAACAAGGTCAACGAACTTGCTTGAGCGGCGAGGATGCGATCATGGATCGGCCAAGTCGCTTCGCTACTCATCGAAGTATGTCCTCCGCCATCAAGCCATTTGTCGACGCTCATACGCTCCAACAATTCGGGGGTCAAACCGTACGCGTCATCGGTGAACGAAGTTTCGATCACGTACTTCAGTGCCTCACGTTGCTGTTCCGCAGGAACAACTTCGACCGGGGGACGATTACCAGGATCGCCCTTCTTGTCGCGGTAGATAAACGCACCTCCGACCCAATTGGCCATCATGCTAACGCTGCGGGTCTGCAGGCCGAGTGTCAATTCGTAGCCACGTCGAGCCTTGGCCCAACTGTCGCCCTCTTTGACAAATTTGTCCAGCAATCGCTCGCGGTACAATTTGACCAACTTGGTTTGCTCTTTGCAGTACTCAAGCGGATCGGCAGCGAAGTCATAACGCCGTGCCAATGGGTCTGGACCGCTAGTATCTTCGTCGGTTGCGTATTGCAACTCAGGTTCACTGCATCGTTTTAGAATCTCAGGCAATTTCTTTTCGTCGGCAATGTAGCCGTATTCAATTGCCCAATAGTCATACGGTCCGATGTCGATCATCGCGTAATCGCCTTGCGTTTCACCCGCTTCGTAGCGGTAATTGATCGGCGAGTAATCCATCACCGATGCGGCAAATGTCTTCTTGCCTTTGACATCGTTGCTGTTGATGTCGGCCAACTTCATCATCGCGGATGCTTTGAAGTTGTGACGCAGACCGAGCGTGTGCCCGACTTCGTGAGCGACTAAATCAGCTAGCAGCGGCCCGACAAACCATTCCGGCATCCCGTCAACAAGATCGCTGAGATCCGACTTCTTTTCATCTTTGTCGTCATCGGATTTCGCTTCTTCTTTGTCCTCGGCTACCTTTTCTTTGTCGTCGTCCTTGGCATCGTCAGCGGATTTGTCATCCGAGGCAGCGTCGGTTTTAGCGTCCGCTTGTTCTGCCTTGGCTTTTTCTTCTTCCTTCTCCTTCTTCTTTTTCTTAGCGATTTCTTCGTCCGCAAGCAGAGCGAGGCTCCAGTTCATGCGGGCGATGGCTAGATCAAGATTCTTTCCGCTGGCCG
>CAXBHV010001709.1:0-1828 GCA_963974855.1 uncultured Rhodopirellula sp.
CCAAGATCAATTCTTGGTGGGGAGTCGTCGCTCAAGCATCTGTTCAACAGCGACAAGTCTATCCAGTGGTCAGGGGCAAATTTTCCTTGGTGACTCGCAGAGCGAAATACTGATCGTCGCCGATGGCATGGGCGGACATGCAGCGGGGGAGCGGGCAAGCGAGTTAGCCGTCCAATATCTTTCGCAACGATTGGTCGATCAGGAGCGACCGATGGTTGATTCGGATACCTGGAACGGGATTGAACACACCAAATCGATGCAAGAGATGCTCCGTGACACTCACCTTCGAATACTGGAAGAAGCGGAAAAGAATCCTGAGCAGTTTGGGATGGGGACCACGTTGACGATGGCTGAAATCGTTTGGCCTTACTTGTCGGTCTTGCATGCGGGCGACAGCCGTTGTTACCTGGTTCGCGACGGGGGGACCCAGCGTTTGACGCTCGACCACACGCTGGCACGTCGCATGGTCGATGCGGGCGACTTGAAACCCGAAGAAGAATCCGAAAGTCGTTGGAGCAATGTGCTCTGGAACGTCCTGGGCGGACAACTCGAAGGCAGCTTGGTCGCTCAAGTCGAAAAAGTCGAACTGCAGTTGGGCGATACGGTGGTGTTGTGCAGCGATGGACTGCATCGCTACGTCAGCGACGATCTATTGGCGCTGATGGTCTGTGAGGGAGAGGACTCGCAATCGATCTGCCAGGAATTAATTCGCGTCGCAAACAAAGGGGGCGGCGAAGACAATATCACTGTGATTGTTTCACGGATGTTGTCGCATCAACGCAAGGGCACCGGGGCGACGACATTGGTGGATGAAACGATGACGGAAGAAACGTATGGGTCCATCGAAATTGATGACGGGACGTTGAGCACGCTAAGCCAGTTCGACACGACGGTGGATGAGTCGGCCGACGGGAAAAGCTGAAAAGCGTTTTGAAAGTGGCCCGCGAATGATATGGGTTTCAATCGAACAGTGTCGCCTGAGTTGACTTTGCCCCTTCTGGTTTAGGGACGACAGGCTCAATGCAGCCTGGGTCATCGTTACGGACGTGGTTGACGTGCCGTGACACAGCAGTGACTTCGAAAAAGTCATCGGCTGCGGCGGTCAGATGTTTTTTCAGCGACGAGGTGTCGTGAAAACTTGGGTCAAGCCAGGCCTCAAAATCCTTGCTATCCAAAATCACAGGCATCCGATCGTGAACTTTGCCTGTGACCGAATTGGCGGCCGTCGTGATCACGGTGAACGAGACAATCGGTGATGAGTCGTCTGCCGCTTTGGTATTGAGTTCCCAGAGTCCGGCCATCGCAAAGGGCGCATCATTGGGTTGATGCAAAAAGTAGGGTTGCTTCGCCGCTGCCGATTTTTGCCACTCGAAATAACCGTCGGCGGGAATCAGGCATCGCTGGTTTTGGAATGCTTTTTTAAACGACCGTTTCTCGTCAATCGTTTCACTGCGTGCATTAATCATGCGAGCTCCGATGGCGACATCATCGGCCCAACTGGGAACAAAGCCCCATCGCATCGCGGCGAATTCAGGAGCACTTGTGTCGAGTTGGCGAAGCACCGGGACCGATTGAGTCGGTGCAATGTTGTAGCGAGGTTTGTCCAGCGTTGACTGCAGCGCCGCTGAAAAAATTTCGGGATCATCCTGCGGAAGGAATAATTGGCGTAGATCGGCCAACGAGGTTCGTAGCGTAAATCGACCGCACATGCATTCGTTTCCATCAGGCAATAAGAGAGTATCCGAAAAGGGGTCTGACCCTTTGGAAGCGAGTCGTTTTTGTTGAGCTTTTTGCCTCGCCGGAGAGGGTCAGCCCCCTTTTCGGATAC